>DATFTU010000536.1:0-5007 GCA_035261565.1 Bacteroidia bacterium | reverse complement strand
ACAGCTTAATACACAAATCCCCATGTGGGATATGATGATGAAAAACGTTTATACGCTTGGCGCCTATTCGTTGAGCCCAACCAATTTCCAATTAAACGTTTACTATAACAACATTAAAACCGGAGTTGATATTCCTTATATCCCTTATGGCTCATTAAACGGACATTTATTAATACAAGTATTAGGCTTAGATCGCATTAACCAAAACCAGGATAAAGTGCCCGATGGTTATTTTGATTTTATACCTAACGTAACCGTTAATCCGCAAAACGGACGAGTTTATTTTACCAGTGTAGAGCCTTTTGGTAATGATTTAAAAAATGCTTTTTCTCCAGATGAAAGACAAAATCACCTGGCAGATGTAATGAGTTATGTTTTTCAGGAGTTATACGATTCTACAAAAGTATCTGCGCAGCAGCTTCCTAATAAAGACAGGTTTAAATTAAAAGGCTCGTATCAATCAGCCACCAGTAACGAGTTTTCTTTAAACTCAATGAACATACCGCAAGGTTCGGTGCGTGTAACAGCGGGTGGTGTAGCCCTTACCGAAAACGTAGACTATACGGTTGATTATACCATGGGTAAAGTAAAAATTATTAACGAAAGTGTTTTAAACTCGGGGCAGGCCATAAAAATTACAGCAGAAAACAATTCTCTGTTTAACGTACAGCAAAAAAGTATGTATGGTGCGCGGTTTGATTATAAATACAGCAAAGACTTAGCTTTAGGAGGAACAATTTTACATTATGGCGAACGGCCGCTTACACAAAAAGTTAATATAGGCGACGAACCTGTATCTAACACTATGCTGGGGATAGATTATAATTACCGTGCTAATGCACCCTGGCTTACACGTTTAATAGATAAAATTCCGCTTATACAAACTAAAGAACCATCTTCTATACAAGTATCGGGCGAAGGAGCTGATTTAATACCGGGCCACTCTAAAGCTATTTCTAATAACGGAGGAACATCGTATATAGATGATTTTGAAGGAAGCGTATCTACTATTGATTTAAGAGGTGCAACAGCTTGGTTTCATGCCTCTATTCCTCAGGGGCAACCAAGTTTATTCCCTGAAACGGCACCCGGAAATTCGGATAGTATAAAAACAGGGCTTAACCGTGCCAGAATGGCTTGGTACACAGTCGATCAATCGGTTTTCTATCAAAAATCAACACTAACTCCTCCGCAAGCAACACTACAGGCACAAAGCAACCACTTTATGGAAGCGTTTTTTGAAAGCGATTTATTTCCTAAAAAAACACCGCCAAATGGCCAGCCACAATTATTACCCATGTTAGATGTGGCTTTTTACCCGAACGAACGTGGGCCATATAACTACGATACCAAACCCACTAATATTTCGGCGGGTGTTGATGTTACACAATCAAATAGTACAAAAACCATCATATTAAACAAACCGCAAACACGCTGGGGTGGTATTATGCGAAGCCTTACTACCAATGACTTTCAGGCGGCAAACATTGAGTACATTCAGTTTTGGATGATGGATCCTTTTAACGAAGATTACAATAATCAAACACAACAGCAATACAATACTTTCCACCAGGCACCCCCAACCAACGGAGAATTATATTTTAACCTGGGCAGTGTATCTGAAGATATTTTGAAGGACGGAAGCATGGCTTACGAAAATGGTATTCCTTCACCCGCTAGTCCAAACTACATTGTCCAAAATTCTCCCTGGGGCAGATACCCGGCATCACCACCGTATGTAAATGCGTTTGATATAGACCCGTCGACAAGGCCTTATCAGGATGTTGGTTATGATTGTTACGGAGATGGAGATGAGGCAAGTTATTTTTCGGCATACCGAAATGCGCTTACCACTTTACAGGTTAACGGAGATAACGAGGCGTTTGGTGACCCTTCGGGCGATAACTATCATTTTTATCGTGGCGATGATTATGATAAAGCGGGTTCGATAGCTACGATGCTTTACAGGTATAAAAAATACAATAACGTTGAGGGCAACTCGCCCACCCAAACACAATACCAGGGCGAAAATGCGGGCGGATATTCAACCGTGGCAATTACTTCACCTAATATTGAGGATATAAATAAAGATAATACACTTAACCAGTCGGAATCGTATTATCAATACAAAGTAAAAATTACACCACAAGATATTAATCCTAATAACGTGGGTAATAACTACATTGTAAACGTTATTCCGGTAAGCAAACAAGGTGCCGATGGGGTACAACGCACCGTAAATTTTTATCAGTTTAAAATACCGATTACCGATTATAACGCAAAAATAGGGGGCATAGAAGGGTACAATGCTATACGTTTTATACGTATGTTTACTAAGAGTTTTAGTGCGCCTGTAATAATGCGTTTTGCCCGTTTAGAGCTTGTGCGAAGCGATTGGAGGGTTTACCAGGAAGACTTATCTACCCCAACGGGCGGTATACAAACCAACAACCAAACCGAGTTTGATGTATCAGCGGTTAGTTACCAGGAAAACGGAACACGAACACCAATTGATTATGTGCTACCACCCGGTATTAATCAGCAGCAAAACGTACAAACAACCAACCTGGTTTTATTAAACGAGCAATCGCTTTCGTTACGCGTATCAAACTTAAAAGATGGTGATGCGCGTGCGGTGTATAAAAACATAACCAGTTTAGATACCCGTTCGTACAAAAAAATAAGAATGTTTGTGCATGCCGAAAAACTAAACAACCAACCGTTAAATGATGGCGATGTACATATGTTTATGCGCATTGGAAGCGACTTTACTAACAACTACTATGTGTATGAGGTGCCGGTAAAACTAACTGCGCCGGGCAATTATGATAATGGAAATGATAATGATAGAGCTAAAGTTTGGCCTTCGGCTAACGAAGTAGTAATTGATTTAGATGAGATAACGGGAGAAAAATTAAAAAGAAATATTACACAAACGGGAACAACGGGCGCTCAGTTAGACTATACGAATTCTGAAACAGGCGTGGCTCATCTTATTGGTGTAGTTGGCGAGCCTAACATGGGTGCCATAACCAATATAATGATTGGTATTGTAAACCCGCTTACACCCGCAAACCCAAAAGCTATGACAGCAGAGGTTTGGGTGGATGAGCTCCGAGTCACAGACTTTAATCAACATGGCGGGCAGGCCGCCATAAGTAAAGTAACCGCTAAACTGGCCGATTTCGGGCAGGTTTCCTTGTCGGGGCAAGTATCCACGCCATTTTTTGGAAGTATTGATGCAAAACCAAGCGACAGAAGCCGGCAATCAGTCAAACAATATGCTGTAAACGGAACTTTTCAGCTGGGGAAATTTTTGCCTAAAGACTGGAAAATAAACCTGCCGATGTACGTTGCTCAATCCGAAATTTTTAATACGCCTCAGTACGACCCAACTAACGGAGACGTATTGATGAGTAGTGTAACTACAGCAAACCATTTTACAGGCGATGAAGTTAATACTATTAAAAACCGGGCAGTTGATTATACCCGACAGCGGGGTATAAACTTTACAAACGTAAGCAAGCAACGAGGCAAAAATAAAACTAAAATGATGCCGTGGGATATAGAAAACTTTTCGCTTACCTATGCGTTTACCGAACAATATAAACGGAATGTAACAACCGCGTGGAGTTTTAACCGTGCTTATAATGGTTTAATTAACTATAACTATCAGGTTCCCATAAAGAGTTTTGAGCCATTTAAAAACTCAAAAGCGGCCATATTGCAAAGCCCGTGGCTGGCACTTATAAAAGATATAAATGTTAAGCCGCTGCCAAGCCAGTTTAATTTTAGTAACACGGTTACTCGTACTTATATTGAATCGCATGCCAGAGATATTACATCTGAACAGAGCGGGCCCGATTATACCCAAACCCAGTACAACAAAACATTTAATGTAACCCGTAACTATTCTACCCGGTGGGATTTAACCAAAAACATTAAACTCGATTTAACTGCCACCAATTTGGGGCGTGTGCTCGAAGACCCCAATAATTTAGGCTCAAACACATCGCACGATGACAGGAGCCTGGTAGAAAAAAACTTATTGGTTAAAGGGGGTACAAATACCAACTACACACAAACAAGCAATTTAAACGTACTATTACCCCTTAATAAAATTCCTGCCTTAGATTTTATAACGCAGGCATCGGGTAAATACACAGCTAATTACCAATGGCAACGCCGCCCTTTTGCGGTAGATACAATTGGTAATACCATTCAAAACGCGCAAACACAGGCATATACCACACAATTTAATATGGTTAATTTGTATAATAAAATACCGTATTTAAAACGCTTAAATCAAAACTTGCCTAAGCCTAAAAAAGATAAGAAGAAAGATGATAAGAAACAGAAGCTTGATAAAAACGGAAAACCAATAAAAGACCCTAATGCTCCGCCCGATAAAAATAAAACACCGGCCGCAAATACACCGCCCGCTAAACCGGATACGACAAAAAAGAAGGATTCAAACCCACTCGAAATATTTGACCACCTTGCCCGTATTTTAATGACGGTAAAACAAATTTCGGGCAATTACAATATTACACAAGGTACCACCTTGCCGGGCTTTGCCCCCGAGGCAAGTATTATGGGTACTTCAAACAATGGCACGTATAATCAGTTGGGGGCACCCGGCTTAGCCTTTGTATTTGGTGGCGACCAAGGTAAAATGGCCACTAATAGTTCAGAAATAACGCCACTTGGTTCTACTGGTATTATAAAAGACGCGGAAAGTAAAAACTGGTTAGTACACCGGCAAAACTTCTCAACACAATACTTGCATACAAAAACACAAACCATTAATTACTCGGCAAATATAGAACCGCTTAAAAGCTTAAAAATTACCCTTTCGGGTAACATGACACACGGGCAAACCGAAAGTTTTTTTATTGGCAGGGATACTTCAAACCAGAATTATGTGCATTACACGCCGGTATTTGGCGGAAACTATAGTATTTCAACCATTACGTTAGGGCACTATTCCTTTTTTAAAGATGACCA
>DATFTU010000535.1:0-7977 GCA_035261565.1 Bacteroidia bacterium | reverse complement strand
AGTTGCAAGGCAAATACGAACTGGCTATTGCATCGTACAAAAACGCAGTAAAAAACTCATTAGATATTAAAAATGTGGATTTATATAAAGGCAGTATAGCACGCTGCAAAACAAAACAAGAAATAGATAATTTATGAATATAGCAGTTGTAGGAACAGGATATGTAGGTTTAGTAACGGGTACTTGTTTAGCAGAAACAGGTAACACCGTAATTTGTGTTGATATTAACGAAGAGAAAGTAAAAAAAATGAAAGAAGGTGTGGTGCCTATTTACGAACCACATTTAGATGTTTTATTTCATCGTAATATAAAAGCGGGGCGTTTAAGTTTTACTACCAACCTTGCTGATGCCATTGAAAAAGCAAGCATTATTTTTTTGGCCCTGCCAACCCCTCCGGGCGAAGATGGCAGTGCCGATTTAAGTTACATACTTGGTGTAGCCAACGATTTGGGTAAAATTATTAAAGACTATAAAGTAATTGTAGATAAAAGTACTGTACCTGTTGGCACAGCAGATAAAGTACGCGAGGCAGTTGCTAAAAATGCTAAGGTTGATTTTGATGTAGTATCTAACCCTGAGTTTTTACGCGAAGGTTTTGCGGTTGATGATTTTTTAAAGCCCGACCGTGTGGTAATTGGCGCAAGCTCAGAAAAAGCACGTAAAACTATGGAAGAGCTTTACAAACCATACGTTCGTCAGGGTAACCCTATCATTTTTATGGATGAAAAATCGGCTGAGCTTACTAAATATGCAGCCAACGCGTTTTTAGCTACAAAAATTACTTTTATGAATGAAATTGCCAACCTTTGCGAAAAGCTGGGCGCTGATGTTGATATGGTGCGTATTGGTATTGGCAGCGATGACAGGATTGGTAAACGTTTCTTATTCCCCGGAATTGGTTATGGCGGAAGCTGTTTTCCAAAAGATGTACAAGCCCTGGCTAAATCAGCTGCAGAAGTTAGTTACGACTTCAGCATACTTTCGTCGGTAATGCAGGTAAACGAAAAGCAAAAAACAATTATCATCCCGAAAATAAAAAAATACTTTGGCGATAATTTAAAAGGCAAGCATTTTGCCCTATGGGGTTTAGCATTTAAACCTGATACAGATGATATACGCGAGGCACCTGCTTTATACGTTATTGAAGAATTATTAGCTGCCGGTGCAACCGTTACCGCTTACGACCCTGAAGCGATGGAAAACGTAAAAAAATTGTTTGGTACTAAAATAAAATTTGCTGCCGACCAATATGAAACTTTGCATAATGCAGATGCTTTGGTTATTGCTACTGAGTGGAGCCTTTTCCGTACGCCTGATTTTGATAAAGTTTCGTCGTTACTTAAAAACAAAGTAATTTTTGACGGCAGAAATTTGTACAGCTTAGATCAAATGAAAAAACTTAACTACCACTACAGCAGTATTGGCAGAGAAGTGGTTAAATAAATTAAATTATTTTTGATATAAATTATCTAAAACATGCATAAGTATATTTTAATCGCTTTATTGTTTCCGTTTTTTTTAACAGCTCAAACTGATGACGGAAGCCTTGCTAAAGTATCTCCTAAAACTGCCGAAGACAAATTACTGGCTGGTAATTTTGAAGATGCCATTGCAGATTATATTGCCTTGCATGCGCAGGAGCCTCAAAATGAAAAATATGCTTATAACCTGGCTGTTTGCTATTTAAATTATAATGGCAATAAAACCAAAGCCATACCCTATTTAGAAAAAATAACCCACAATGCTAAACACGACCCAAATGCTGATTACCTTTTAGGGCGTGCTTACCAGTATGCTTTACGTTTTGATGATGCCATTGCAGCCTTTACGCGCTTTACTAAAAACGGAAAGGGCAAAGAGGATAATTTAAAAGATGCCGAACTGCAAATTCAATATTGTTTAAATGCTAAGGAGCGCGTAAAATACCCGCTTGATGTTACTTTTGAAAACCTGGGCAAAGTGGTTAACAGCGAGTATAACGATTATTATGCATTTGTTCCTTTGGATGAATCTTTTATCATATATAACTCTAAACGTCCTTTTGGCGATGTGGATGCAAAGCCAAATGGCGAGTATCCAAACGTTATTATGCTATCTGATGTTAAGGATGGCAAGTACCAGCCGGCTAAAAAACTTGAATTACAGTTTCCAAAAGGTACCTCTAATGCTGAGGTAATTGGTTTAAGTGCTAACGGAAACACCTTACTGTTATATATTAGCGATACAAAAGGTGCAGGCAGCATTTATACATCTGACCGTGGCAGCGTTGATGAAAAATTTGCAAAACCTGTTATGCTTGATAAACAAATTAACGCACCTAACAGCGAAGAAATTGCGGCATCTATCAGTGCAGAGGGCGATATTATTTATTTTGCCAGCGACCGGGTTGGTGGCTTAGGAGGAACCGATATTTATGCCTGCCGTAAAACGCCCAGCGGAGCATGGGGCATACCACAAAATTTAGGAAAAGAAATAAATACCGCACAAAACGAAGATTTTCCCAACATATCGCCTGATGGAAAAACACTTTATTTTAGCAGTACCGGCCACAGCAGTATGGGTGGTTACGATATTTTTAAGGCCACTAAAAATGATGACAACAATACCTGGGAAAATACAAAGAACATTGGTTACCCTGTAAATACACCACTTGATGATTATAATTTCCGTGTTTCAAAATCAAACCGGTATGGGTATATATCGGCTATTCGGGAAGAAGGATTAGGCGATTACGATAATTACC
Organism: Bacteroidia bacterium; assembly: GCA_035261565.1. GTDB lineage: Bacteria > Bacteroidota > Bacteroidia > B-17B0 > Aurantibacillaceae > PALSA-968. Next base: position 5,233 of record DATFTU010000535.1, on the reverse strand, counting down.
GTATTACATTTAAAGATGTAGAGCCAGAGCTTACGGTTATGTACGGACAAGTATTATCAGAAGATGGTACACAAATTAATTTTCCGGACGTACTTATAACCGTTACCGGAGATAAAGACGGAGAATTACTGGGTACTTATTTACCTAACCCTAAAACAGGTAAATACGTTGTAATTTTGCCTCCGGGTAAATATACTTTAACAGTTGAGTTATTCGACTTTAAATTGCTTACCAAAAAACTGGAGATATTGGATAAAGTTTCTTTTCAATCGGAAATGGAAATTGACTTAAAGCTTCAAATACAGAAATAAATTTTATTTAAACGTAAGTGAAAGACTAAGCCCTGCCCCACTAATACCCAGTGGGTTATAAGGGTTATAAAAAGCTTTGGGCTTTACATTCAGGCTAAGGTTATCGCTTACATCAAATGTTTTAAAATGCCCGTCTATACTGGCATCAATAACATTTAAGGCATAAATAATAAGAATACCAACAGCACTAAAATCTCTGTACTTATCATATACCAATTTTTGCGTGTTTAAACCTGTAACATCTAAACCTAAATTTCCCGGTATTTGAGTATTAGTTGAATCAGGATGATTGTATCTAAAACGGTATTGCAATTCTTTATGATAAATTTGGTATTGGCTGTTTTCATACACAAACAACGCTATACCACCTGCTAAAGCAGCATACACAATAGGAATTTTCCAATACTTTTTATTGTAAGCCTGCCCCAAACCCGGTAAAATGGCAGACATAACAGCTGCTTTATGCGCTTCTTTATTTGAGAGTTTTTTTACAACTTTTTCGGATGTATCAGCAGGTGGTGCATAAACAATAAAACTTACAGCAAGATTTTTTGAAGAAATAAATAACAGTACAAATAAACAGCTTAAAAATTTTATGCCTTTGTTCATTTTACCAAAATTATTTTTTGCACAAATAAATCATTTCACCTTTTGGCAGGCGGTAACGGTCTATCAACTCATCTGAAAAACTATTAGCATAATCTTCGGCAATAACGGTAAAGCCCGCTTCTTCTAACCGGTTTTTATAATCTAAACCATATAAACGCACATGGTCTTTTTGCCAAAAATGTTCTTCGCGTGCTTCGGGTGTTGTAATGCTTTTATCTTCGTATGTTGTTTGGCGTGTAATATCCATCGGCACCTGAAAAATACCCCAGCCGCCAACGCTCATAATACGATATAACTCGCGCATACACTGTCTGTCATCGTTAACATGCTCTAACACATGGTTACAAAAAATAACATCAAAGCTATTGTCTTTAAAAGGAGCATGATGCAAATCCATCTTAACATCGGCGATGGGCGAGTTTAAATCGGCAGTGGTATAAGTAATGTTTTTCATTGCTTTAAACAGTTTGTAAAAACATTGTTCGGGTGCAATGTGCAGCATTTTATGATTGGCTGTAAAAAAGTTTGTTTTGTTTTTTAGGTACAACCAAAGTAACCTGTGGCGCTCTAACGATAAACTGCCCGGGCATAATACATTTTTACGTTTAGCACGGCCCGAATATCCGTAGGGTAAAAATTTGCGATAGGTTTTGCCACTAATAGGGTCTTCGTACTTATTACCTGCGTATACTATAGGTGCAATTTTACTGAATAATAAACTTACCTGAATTAAAATAGGGCGCGGTATATTGCGCAATAACCAATGAAACATTTTAAATTAATTTTGAAATAATATCTTCTACACTCATGCCATCCGCTTCGGCTTTATAGTTACGCACAATACGGTGCCTTAAAACATTGTGGGCAATAGCTCTTACATCTTCAATATCTGGAGAATATTTGCCGTTTAATGCTGCATGGCATTTTGCCCCCAATACTAAATACTGAGAAGCACGAGGACCGGCCCCCCACGATAAATATTGTTGTGCTATTTTATTATCTACTGTATTATTTGGGCGGGTTTTTACAGCCAGTTTTACAGCATACTCAACCACATTATCAGCCACGGGTATTTTACGTATCAGTTGCTGAAAATAAATAATTTCATCGGCAGAGATGATTTTATTAAGCTCTACTTTTTTATCAATAGTGGTTTGTTTTACCACTTCATACTCTTCTTGCAAAGTTGGGTAGTCTAACCAAAGGTTAAACATAAAACGGTCTAACTGTGCTTCGGGTAATGGGTAAGTCCCCTCCTGCTCTATAGGGTTTTGAGTGGCTAAAACAAAAAATGGGTCGGGCAATTTGTATCTTTTTCCGGCAACGGTTACCACACGCTCCTGCATGGCTTCTAACAAAGCTGCTTGTGTTTTTGGTGGGGTACGGTTAATCTCATCAGCCAACACAATATTGGCAAATAAGGGGCCTTGTACAAATTTAAAGTTACGGGCTTCATCTAATATTTCAGAACCGGTAATATCGCTGGGCATTAAATCGGGTGTAAACTGTATGCGGTTAAATGATAAGCCCAGTACATCAGCAATGGTATTAACTAATAAGGTTTTTGCTAAGCCCGGCACGCCCACCAACAAGCAGTGCCCACGGCAAAAAACAGATATAAGCATATTATCAATAACATCGTGCTGGCCAACAATTACTTTACCTATTTCGGTAGAAAGTTTTTTGCTGGTAGCATGTAAAACATCTAAAGCTTCAACATCTGATTTAAATTGCATAGTAGTTTTTTAGAGGAAACGAAGTTAACATAACGCAGGCGTATCAACAAATATAAAAAGCTACTATTTATTGTGCTTAAGGGTTTAAAATTGGTTAAATTTTTACACCAATAACCAACACATCATCCACCTGTTCAATATCGCCACGCCAATTTTTAAGGGTAGTATCTAAAAAATCTTTCTGTTTTTCAACCGGCATTTTGCTGGTTTCAATAAGCAATTCCCTAAACCTGCCGGTCATAAATTTTTTGCCTTTTGGCCCGCCAAACTGGTCGGCATAACCATCGCTAAAAATATAGAATGTATCGCTTTTTTGAATTGGAATAACATTATTGGTAAAATCGTGTATTACATCATCGGCCCGAAAACCAATAGGAAATTTATTGGCTTTGTACTGAATTAACTCTCCGTTACGGATTAAGTATAAAGGATTATTGGCGCCGGCATATTGCAATTCCATTTTTTCATAATCAACACTGCACAAACTCATATCCATACCATCTTTGGTCTGACTGATTTTGTCATCCATAATTCTTGATTTTGGATTTAATGCCTCAACAACCCCAACGCTCATTTTATCCATAATAACCGAAGGAACTAATTCTTCTTCGTTATTGAGTGAAATTTCTTTTAAAATGTTGTAGCCCACCAAGCTCATAAAGGCACCCGGTACACCATGCCCCGTACAATCAATAGCCGCAACATAGGCTTTGTGCGTTGTTTTTTTAATCCAATAAAAATCGCCGCTAACAATATCTTTAGGTTTAAACAACACAAACGATTGTGGCAGTATTTGTTTTACCGCATGGTCGGTAGGAATAATAGCCTCTTGCAAACGCTTTGCATATCGAATGCTATCGGTAACCTGTTTGTATAGAATTTCGAGTTCGGTATTTTTTGCCTTAATTTCTTCGCTTTGTTTAACTACCTGCTCGGTACGCTCAATAACCTTTTGTTCGAGCATATGCTCGTTTTCCGCTAAATCAGTACGCATTTTTAATAGAGCGTGCCCTAAATTATCTTGATCACTTAAGGGTTTGTAGTACGAATCGAAATTACCGCTCCCCACCTCTTTGGCAAAATCGGTGGTTAGTTCCATAGCCGATACCAAACCATTTAATGCCATATTCATATCCCCAATTTCATCGCTGCGGTTTGCCAATCCTTCTTTTGGCAACACACCAAAGCTCATATCCTGTAATACGTTTTTTAGTTTTTGTACCGGTTTTACAATGGTACGGATAGTAAAAAATGCAATTAGGATACCGCCAATTACCAAGAAAAAGCCCAACAGTTTTACAAAGCCCATTAAATAATCGAACGAGGTAAACATTTGGTTGGTTACCAAATCGGCATTGTTTTTTTGAGATTGAATTAGTTGGTTAAGCTGGTTGTAAACCACATTTAGTTTATCATCTGCATCTTCTAACGACAAGGCTGCCGGAAATTTTATAGATGCATCATCATAAGCCGAAAACGAATTTATCTGGCTCATTATTTCGTTTTGGTATTGCTTAAACAACTGGTCGGTAAGCGCAAAAACAGTTTTTATTTGTTGTTTTTCATCCTCGGTCCAATGTACCGAAAGACTATCAATACCTTTTTTTAAAGCAGGGTATTTATATTTAATAAGTTCACGTAAATCTTGCTTAAAAGGGTCGTCATCTTTACTTTGTACGTGGTACCATTTGGTAATTAATATTTGTGAGCGTTGCAGGGTTGAATGAAAATACTCTAACGAGGTTACACTGGGAGTTACGACTTTTACCACCTGGTCGGTTTTACGCTTGCTTTCGGTAACAATAACGTTGGTATAAATAAAAGCAATTAGTGTAAACAAAATTACCAGGGCAAAACCAGCGCCAATTTTTTTTCCTATGGTAAATTTAAACGCCATTATTGCTTGTTCATCTCCTCAAATTTCTTTTTGTATTCGTTATATTTTTCCGAATCGTTAAGCAGGTAATAAATACCCGCAAGGCCTTCTACTACGGCTTTATCTGTAGGGTTAATTTCATTAGCCTTTATTAAGTATGGCAGGGCCTGCTTACCCATGGCAACCGATTGATCCTGATACATGGGCAACTTATCAAGCGGCACATCGTAATCCATTTTTTTAATAATATCTACCGCTTGGTTGTAATACAATACCCCAATGTTTTTATTAATAAAATCTGTATTCGAGTTTATATCGTAAGCTTTCATTAAATAGGTTTTAGCTAAATCCAGCAGGGTTTTAGACATGCTTTGCTCAAAACCTTTTTCGAACATGGAACCAACGGTTGAGTAAACCTCATAATTATATTTTTGCTCGTTAAAAGCGGGGTCAATTATTTTTTTTATGGCCTTGTGCTTTTCGGCATTATATAACGATTGCTGATAGTTAACGGTATCAAGCGTTTTATTTATATCGTTATGATATAGAGATGCTAAATAGTTGAGTGATTTTACAACCAATTCCTTTTGCGGGTTTTTATTTTCGGCATCTAATTGAAGCGATTGTATAAACGAAACCGTAGCACTATCCCGATAAGGCGACGCTACATTATTTGTTTGGGTTGCCTTATACAAATCTTT
>DATFTU010000534.1:0-7646 GCA_035261565.1 Bacteroidia bacterium | reverse complement strand
TAAATCCATGCTATGCGCTTACATATTTAATCAGGCTGCTAAGCAAACTTACGCCCTTTATTTTGCATAAAAAAATGCAAACATGTAACCCACTTTTAGATGTAAGATTTTTGCAAAAAGTGTAAAGTTTAATTAAGCGCCTAAATCTTTTGCTGCGTTTACTGCAATTTCTATTTTAATAGTAAGAGGCCTTAAAGAGCGAGGTGTTTTTTTATTTTGCTCTACTGTGCTAAAGAATGTTTTATTGTTTAGTTATTTCTTTTTGCTTGACCAAAAAGAAACAAAAAGTCAAGGCTGCTTACAATTAAAATGAAATGTGTGCGTGTCACTCCGCAGATTTCAGAAACTCGCCCTTTGGTTACAAAGGGCTCAAACAGCCTGAAATCTTTTGCTGCGTTCACTGCAATTTCTATTTTAATTGCAAGAGGCCTTAAGGGGCGAGGTGTTTTGTGGTGCGGTTGGTTATTTTATTTTTACCAAGTCGGTTAGTTTAATATCTAAAGCCTTGGCAATTTTTAAAAGGGTTTTTATGGTTGGGTTGGTGTTGCCGTTTTCTAACCGGCCAATGCTGGATTCTTCAAAGCCACAGGCTGCCGCAAGATCAAGTTGAGTTAAACCCTTTTTTAGGCGGTACTTGCGTATATTTTCACCAATCTGCTTTATTTCTTTCATTCTTCACCAAAAGTGAAGTTTTACAGATAAAAATAGCCCAACATATATGTAGGGTTATATTTTTTACTATTTTTGATTAAACGAAATGGAAACCCCTTTACCCAAAACCAAACTTGAGATTGAGTTGTTTTGCAAAAACCAGGTTTTAGAAAACGAGGTTAGAGTACAGAAAATTTATACGCAGTTTTTAGAAACCGCTTTAAGCGATTTGCGCAAAAAAATTGAACTGCTTTATAATGCGGGGAAGAGGGGTAGGTTGTGGTGATAACAGCAATAAGGCTGGAAGAGATCTTTTTTTTTCATAAAGGGGGGGTTGCAAAAATTGTTTAATGCAAGTTATAATTTTTTATAGCTGAGTAAAAAATTTGTGCAACGCCAAAGGTTAAAAATTTTTACATTTGCTAAGCTACCAAAATAGGTTAGCCACTTAATGAAAATAATTTCTAAGCAAATAACCCTGTTTTTAATTCCTTTTGTTTTCTGCAACCTATTTCTTACGAAATCACGAACTATAGACATTTATGACGAAATAAAGAATGCAATCTTGGTGGAAGAGGTTATTTTTAAATCGTATGATACCATTAAGGTAAGCGAGTATAGTAAATCTTATCAAAGGATACTTACAGATAAAAAAACAGGAAAGGAATACAATGACACCAATTATGTAGACTCTGTTTGGGTTTTGAATAAAGTACACTATATATCTACAGATAGTTTACATAAGAAAATAGAGACAAAGGTTTATTGTTTACATTCTTGGAGCAAATATTATTCCAGACCAAATTTACTACCAAGACAATTATGCTGTGGTTATTGGCCTAAAATAAATGATACTTGTTTACTGGTAGTAGATAAAAAAGGGGCAACATCGTTTCTTGGCCTTTATCAACATGGTAAATATATTTTTTGGGACCCAAATTTAAACACAAGTTATATAACCTTTTTTATATTTGACCCTCCATTTGATTATTATTATAAGCCCCCATCTAAATTAGAAGCAAGAGAGACTTCGTATATGGGCAATTATACTAACAGAAAATTTACCTCACTTAATACTTGTTGCATAAAAAAAACAGACTTTTGGAATTTATTTAAAAAACAAGAATAAAATCGCTCTTAATGCACTTGATTTTGTTTTGAATGAAAGGAAGTGAGTTTACCAGCGGCGGCGGAATTGCCTTTTTGTTTTGGTGCTTTTACTTACGTTTAGAAAATCGGTAATTAAATCGGCGGTATCTTCTATATGGTTTTTCACTAATGAGTTAGGGATGCGTAAAGTGAGATAGCCTTTTTTAAACGAATGATAAGTGCGCTTTAAATCAGCTAAAGCTTGCTTGTGGCTAAAGTTATGATGTCCGCCATCAACCTCTATATTTACTTTTGCATCGGTAACTGCAATATCAATATGTTTAAAGCCATCAAATTTTTCTAACTCGGCGGGCACGTTGCGCTTGCGCAACTCAAAATATAATTTAAGAGAATCGGGAGTTGAAATGTCTTTTATCTCTTTTAACCAATCTTGGCACTCTCGGCAAAGGGCATAACCATAATTAGTAACCGAATAACTATGCACACGGTTATCTATTTCATATGTACACTCTAAGCACTCATATTTATTGTAAGTTATCATAAGGGGTTATTTAATTGTGGTGATGACAGCAACAAGAACGAAGAATATAATCACACAAAATCTACATTTTAATACTAATAAAATACAGTTAATATTTTAATCTTAAAAAACTAATCCATCCTCTCTCCTGTTACGGGCCCGCTATCGTTGCCAATTGTACCTGAGTAAGTTCCGGTAAGTGTTTTACCATCATCGCTAATGACAACTGAAATATGGCCTTCGGAATCTCTTTCGAGGCCATGTAAAACATACATGGCTTCTAATTTATTCCCTTCAATATTTCCTTTGTATTCTATTTTTCGGTGCATATCAAAATCTAAGGGTTTACCGTTGTACTCCCACTTCTCTCCCTTGCCTTCAATAGCTTTATCAAGTTGGCTAAACATGGTTATTTGTGTATGGCTTTCGCCGATAAATGCAGTATGGTTACATTTTTCTACCACAAATTTTAGTTTCCATTTTCCGGCAATATTTTTGGTGGACATACTTTTGTACATAGTCCAGCAAGTATATGCAGCAACTGCAAGACCTAAAATCCATGAAATTGCTTTACCGGTTGTACTGACATGTGCAAATAGTTTATTTTTTTTAGTTTTTTTAGCACGTGGTTTTCGAGGTTGTTTAGCCCGTACACCTGCATTATCTGCGCTGTTGTTTGTGTTTGTTGGCATATTTATACTTTTAGTAATTTTTTTATATAGTATATCAAACTTACGGCAACTTGTACAATTAAAAAATACAACTTTCGCAAAAATCTTACATCAAAAAATGCAGCTTTACTAACAACAAATTTTACAAGTGCGGCAAACAGCAGGGTTTTTGGGTTGGTTTATTGGGGCATTTACCTTTGTTTGTAGTTTTTTAGTCTTTCTTCAATTAAATAACTTTTGGGGCGTTGGTTAAATGTTTTTTTGTTTTTGAACTTTTGCAAGGTATTGGTTTGTAAATTAAATTTAAAGAGGGTGGGTGTGTATATGTTGTTTTCTTCTTCAAAGCAGCATACTTCAAAAAGGTATTTGTTGCGCCAAATGGCGGTTTCGGGGTACTGGTATGAGCCGAAATATAAAACCTTTATGCTTGTTTGTTTTTTGTTGTTTACGAGTTGTACTTTGCTTTCGGGGTCGCCCCCACCCCATGTTATGTTGCCTTTGGCATCCTTATCAAGTATGATGGAGTAAGAATCGATATCGAGAAAATAAGTTGAATCATCTGAATAGAAAAAGAGGGGTTTGTATAGTTTTTGACCTTCATTTGATAAGTCGTACGCTTGCCAGGTTGTATTTATTTTTTGCGGTGTGCCGGTTTTTATAAAATCTTCATCGGTTAGTTTATAAAACTGTAACCATTTACCGTACTCGTTTAAATCTTTATGGGTAAAGGAGCTTGTAATAAGCGCAAAGGCGAGTAATATGGTTTTATAGTTGAAAGAAAAACTCATTTGTTGTTCAATAAAATTACAAATAAAAAATGGTTTTTTATTATGTTCTTTGTCTTGATACAAAGAACGAAAAATCAAGGCTGCTTACAATTAAAAAAGACAGGCTATAAACAATTAGTCTATATCATCTTTAGTTAAAAGGGGGAATTTTTTTATTAAAACCTGCGGTTTAATATTAAGTACAGCTGCAATTTTAATAAGTGTAGTAAGTGTAATGGGTTTTCCGTTTTCGATATGGTGTATGGCCGATTTATCTAAACCTATATCAAGCCCTAATTGTTCGAGGGTTATTCCTTTTTTCTTTCTTTCGGCAGAAATGGTTTCGCCCAAAATTTTGAAACATTCTTTTATCTTCTTTGTACTTGTTTTCACAGGTTCAAAGAATTTGTTTTTTTCTCTAAAAAAGGTTGTATATTTATACAACTTCTAATATTTACGAAAATTAAGAGATGAAAAACAAAATACCAAAAACCAAACTTGAAATTGAGTTAACCTGCGATAAAATACTTTTAGTACAACAAGTTAAAAAATTGCAAGCACACTTGGAGGCATTGCAATACGCGCTTGATTTTATTTTGAATGAGAGGGGAAAGAAGTAAGGGCAAATTGCCACCGAGTTTCAAATTTTGTGGAGCGAGTAATAGAATAGAATTAGGAGTTAAGAATTAGTTGTTGCGTTAGGAATACAAATACAGATTTCTCCTTTCAGTCGAAATGACAAGCGGGGAGAAATTTTGAATGATAAAATCTACGTATTGAGTGTAATACGGATTTCTCCTTGCGGTGGAAATGACAAATGCGGTAAAAAAATTACAAGCTTACTTGTTTATACCTTCGAGGGTTAGCAGGAAGGCATACTCGGTGGCTTTTTCTTTGAGGAAATCGAAACGGCCGGAGGCGCCGCCGTGCCCGTAATCCATATCGGTTTTTAGGAGCAAGAGGTTGTTGTCGGTTTTCATATCGCGCAGTTTGGCCACCCACTTGGCGGGCTCAAAGTACTGCACCTGGCTATCGTGCAGGCCGGTTTCAACAAGCATGTTGGGGTATGCTTTGTGTTCTACATTTTCGTAAGGGCTGTAACTTTTTATATAAAAATAAGCATCTTTATTGTTGGGGTTGCCCCACTCATCGTACTCGTTGGTGGTAAGGGGTATGCTTTCATCAAGCATGGTGTTTACTACATCAACAAAAGGCACCTGGGCAATTACGCCATGCCACAGGTTTGGCGCCATATTAACTACGGCACCCATTAACAGGCCACCGGCGCTGCCACCCATGGCATAGAGATGCGCGGGCGTGGTATAGTTTTCTTTAACCAAAAAGTTTCCGCAATCGATAAAATCGGTGAAGGTGTTTTTCTTTTTCATTAGTTTACCATCTTCGTACCACTGGCGACCCATTTCTTGTCCGCCACGTATGTGGGCAAAGGCGTATATAAAACCACGGTTAAGCAGGCTTAGGCGAATGGAATTAAAATTGGCATCGATACTGTTGCCATAACTGCCATAGCCATATAACAACAAAGGCGCTTTGCCGTTTTTTATAAGGCCTTTTTTATAGACGATGGATATGGGAATTTTTGTGCCATCGGTTGCGGTGGCATACAGGCGTTCGGTTTGGTAATTGGCTTTGTTGTAACCGCCAAGCACTTCTTCCTGTTTCATAAGTGTTTTTGTTTTTGTAGCCATGTTATAATCTAACACGGATGCGGGTGTTATCATTGACTCGTAATTATAACGCAGGGTTGTGCTGTTATACTCGGGGTTTGAGCCCAGGCCGGCTTCGTAGCTTGGCTCATCAAAGGTGATGTAATGCTCGGCACCATCTTTAAGGTTGCGCACGCGCAGTTGCACCAAACCGTTTTGACGCTGGTTGATGACAATAAAATCTTTAAACTCATCAATGCCCTGCACAAGCACATCGGGGCGGTGGGGTATGTAATCTTTCCAACTTGCGGCATCGTGTTTATCTAAGGGGCACTCCATTACTTTAAAGTTTATGGCATCTTTATTGGTGGTGATTAAAAACCTATCGGCCAACGGAGTAACCGAATAAATGACATCTTTTAGGCGTGGCTGAAACGATTGAAAGGCATCGGCAGGTTTGCCGGCATTGATAAACAAATACTCGGACGATGTGGTGGCGCTGCTGTATATAAAAATGTATTTTTCGTTTTTTGATTTGTAAACGCCTATGTAATTACTTTTATCGGTTTCGGTATATACTACAACATCTTGTTTGGCGGGTGTGCCCAAAGTATGACGCAGAATTTTTTCGGACAGGAGGGTTGTTTCGTTTTTTTCGGTATAAAAAATGGTTTTGTTATCGTTGGCCCAGCAGGGGTCGCCACTGGTGTTGGCAATTTCATCAGTAAGGGTTTTGCCGGTGCGCAAATCTTTTACATAAATGGTGTACTGGCGGCGCGATACATTATCGACACCAAAGGCAAGGTAATTGTTATCGGGGCTTATATCAAACCCGTTTACGGAGTAATAGGAATGCCCTTCGGCCATTTTATCTACATCTAACAAAATTTCTTCGGGGGCGGTAAGTGTGCCTTTTTTGCGGCAGTATTTAAAATATTGTTTGCCATCATCGGTACGTACATAATAATAGTATCCGTTTTTAAATGAGGGCACTGATTCATCTTTCTCTTTAATGCGGGCTTTCATTTCGGTAAATAAATCGGCCTGAAATTTTTCGGTGGGTTGCATTACGGTTTTGGTGTATGCGTTTTCATCTTCTAAATATTTTATTACCTGGGTGCTATCGGGGCCTTTGCCAAAGTAATCGTACAGCCAATAATAATTATCGTTTACAACATCGCCGTGTATGCTGCGGGTGTGTGGCTTTTTTGGTGCCACGGGCGGGGTGGCTTTATTAAATTGTGCTGACATATTTATTGCGGTTAATAGGCTTAGTGTGATGAGTAATTTTTTCATGTTGTTTGTTGTATGCGGGTGCTAATGTAGTGATTTGATTTTTTATTTATATGTTCTTTGTCTTGATACAAAGAACGAAAAATTGAGGTTACTTATGATTAAAACATAATTGGAATATTATTGTAGTATTTACATGTTCTTTGTCTTGATACAAAGAACCAAAAATCAAGGCTGCTTACAATTAAAATGAAATTATACGTTTCACTTCGCAGATTTCAGAAACTCGCCCTTTGGTTACAAAGGACTCAAACAGCCTGAAATCTTTTGCTGCGTTCACTTCAATTTCTATTTTAATTGTAAGAGGCCGTGCCCCCCTGCCCTGCTGTGCTAAGGGTGTTTTAATTTTGTGCGGGTAGGATAGTCTAATAAATCTTTTGGTTTTACTTTTAAGGTTTAGTCAAAGTTCATTAGCTCTTCTTTTGGTATTCCTAAACCTTGAGCCAACAAGTGTATAGTGGTAAGCGTTGGGTTTACTTCGCCGCGCTCTATCATGCCAACCATGTTTTTTGATAAGTCTGTTCTGTGGTTTAGCTCTTCCTGACTTAAGCCTTGTTCAAGGCGCAATTTTCTGAGGTGTTTGCCGAATTTTGTCAGCAGCTTTTTATTCCGGTTATTAATCACATAGCAAAAGTCATTTTACTTGATAAAAAATACCACCCAATGTATTGGGTTTTTATTTTTAATTACTAAATTTGTTATACACAAAAAAACACTTGTATGTTGGAAATGCAGCAATTACCAAAAACTAAACTTGAAATAGAGCTTTTTTGCAAAAACCAACTTTTAGAAAACAAAGCCCGAACGCAGAAAATTTATATACAGTTTTTAGAAGGTGCTTTAAGCGATTTGCGCAAAAAAATTGAGGTGTTGTATAGAGAAGGGAAAAGAGGTTAATGTGCGGGAGGCTTGTGCTACCAGAATAATTTAATTTTTTCTTCTTTGTTGTTTTTGTTTTGGGCAAAAT
>DATFTU010000533.1:0-6187 GCA_035261565.1 Bacteroidia bacterium | reverse complement strand
TTACATAATGCTTTAATTTATGGCTATCTTTTTTAGCAAAATATTCTTTGTGCTTATCCTCTATTTTATTTAATTGTTCTAAAATTGCTTTCATGCTTATCTTGTAACTACTGAGTAAAATATTTTTCATTTGACAAATGTGACCAACTCAAAGAGCGAGCTGGTCTCGGTGGTCTTGGTTCTCTAGCGCCTCTTGGCGGCCTAGGACCTCTAGGCCCCCTTGGAGGCCTTGGAGCTCTCGGAGGCTTAACAGGGCCACCGCTAGAATTTTCAGTAAAAAAAGCAGCATTACCATTTCTGTCATAAGCAACACCATTTACTATCCATCCAAGATATCTTCCGCTATAGGCATAAATATTTTCATCGCTTAACCAAGCAACGGGTGTTCCGTTATATAAATAAATATATTGGTTATCATCACTAATATATGCAAGTGCTACACCAAGTTTATTATAAAAAGTAGTCATACTATATTTTATTAATTACTAACCTATTTGTCATAATGAAATGCCATAATTTCGAAATAAACTTCCTTATTAGGGTCTTGAGGTAATCTGAATATATAACTAAAAGACGAAACACCTTTAGTTCCGTTTTCTTTTAAAAAATATGGATGTTTTTTTGCTTCGTTTTTTATAGTTTGTAAAACATTTGAAAAATCTTTATTCTGAACAAATAGCAACAAAGCTGCCTTAGAGTCTCTCCAAGTTAAGTATCTATCAAACAATTGCGAAATTCCGCTTTGAAATTCAGAAGCTCCATGCCATAATTTACATTCAGCAACAAATATATTGGTACTGTCTTTTGCATATTTTAATAAAATATCTGCTTTACCACTTCGATTAAAAGTTTCACCGGTCGCTGTTGTTCCATCATAGCGAGATTCTAAAACATATAAAAATTGGTCTCTTAATCCTTCCTCATCTTTATTTTGATATAAAGATGGTTTGGTCTCCATGTTTTTGCCTGAATTATAAATTACATTCAATATATCCTCATAAATTTCTTTTGCCATTGCCGGTTCAGAAGAAAATTCTTTACTTTTTGATACAACTGGCTGAGGAATGATTTTCTTTTTTACGGTTGGTGCAGTAAAAACACTATTATTATTAACTTTTAGATTAATAGCTTCGAAGAAATTATTTTCTTTTTGATATTTTTCTTTAGTGCTTCGAAAATGATTATTTACAAAATTTCGAATTTCGTTATTTATATGTGTAACAGCTTGATTTGCATTTGAAACATTAGTAAACGCTTTACTATAGTGCTCATTTTTAGCCCTTTCAAATTCTTGTGGGTCTTGTTTAAAAACTTTAAAAGAGAAAGAAACGGTAGATTGGTCGACAAATAAATCAGTACTTGTCATTGTATAAGTAGATGGTCTAATTTTAAATACATCGGATGAGCCGGTATAAGGATACTTTAATGTAAACGTATATACGTCTTTTTGATACCTTTCTCGAAAATGGTCTTCGAACCATTCTTTACTTATCGTAGGATGACCCATTGAACAATTATTACTGTCCACGGTTAATGGCTCCAAAGAATATTTATCTATAAGAAACTTTTTATATTCTTCTTCTTCAACACCAAGTAAATACTCCTTGGTATTACGTTCTATTTCTGTGGCAATTTGAGCTGTAACTTGTGTAGCATAATCGTAATATGATACTTGGCTAAAGGACCGAACATTCATGGTTATTATTTTTAGTAAAATTACTAAATATTTTAGCGTATCTATGCTAAATATTTTAGTAGTTATCCACGCTTCGGCTACTTTATTAACAGCCAAACAGAAAGTGGCTTATCTCCTCTGCAAATAGGCAATCTTTTCTTCCAAAAGTTTTATTTTATCTTCATAAAGCTTCTTTTCATTTTCGCTAAACTGATTAACGATATAACCTTGGTTGGCCTGATTTGAAGTGTAGTTGTTGAATATAAATTTATCGCTGAAATTAATAAGGTCTTCTATTTTTATGTCTAAAATTTCGGCAATCTTATTAAGCTTTGAAATAGTTAAGTCGCTGTCGTCTTTTTCGAAACGAGCATATGTGGATTGAGATACATCCAGCTTTTCAGCCATATACTCTTGGGTATAATTGCGTAGCTCTCTTAAGTGCTTTATCTTGGTTCCGATGTCTAATCTTGTAGGTCTATTTTTGGTTGAATTATCCATATTATGAATATATTATTCGTTTATTGACTAAAGGGCTTTATACAAAGATAGTAAGTTTGGTTTAAACAATAAACTACATGAAAAAACTACTATTTGTCATTTTTTTGAGTATTCAATTTTTAAGCCAGATAATGGGACAAGTAACATGGACAGTCACTTGCCCAACTTGTACAAATTTCCCGGCAAATGATACTGTTTGTTCCGGACAACAATTAGTAATAAACTATTCGGTTTATAGTTCATATAGTTCGGCCGTAACATTTACTGTACAATCTGTTATTACCCATCCGTCACCTTCGACTCAAACTATGACTATAACTACAATTCAACCAAGTAGTATATATACCAATACATACACAATACCAGCACCTTCATCACTGGGTCTACATCAGGTTTTGGTACAAATTATAACCTATAATGCTCAAGCCACCAATAGTGCAGATGACCAAACCATTCAAGTGAAATTACCACCCAATACTCCGACAGTTACAGCAAGTAGTTCAACGGTATTATGTCCCAATTCAAGCGTTATTTTAAATTCAAGTTCTGTAACAGGTAATGCTTGGAGTACAACAGCTACAACACAATCCATAACAGTAAATTCAGCCGGTTCTTATTTTGTAACCAATACAAATCTATGTGGCTCAACAAATTCTAATACAGTTTCTGTAACCGTTAGTACAACGCCTACTGTTGATGTAAATAGTGGTGCTGTTTGCGCTGGCATGAATTATACATTAGCTCCAACAGGTGCAAACACATACACTTATAGTAGTGGCAGTGCAGTTGTTACTCCGACTGCTAATACTTCTTATACAGTTACCGGAACTGATACTAATGGTTGTGTAAGTGGTCAAGCTATTGCTAATGTAACGGTTAATGCTTTCCCAAGTCTTACTGTAACGGTGCTTAGCCCAACGGTTTGTACCGGCACATTAGATACGTTAGTGGTTCATGGTGCATCAACTTATACTTGGAGTACTGGATATATTGGTCAGCAATTTCATCCTACTTTAACAGCCACCACGCACTATACGGTTACGGGAACAAATACTCACGGATGTCAAAACAGCGATACCGCAACAGTAACTGTTTATAATTGTTCGACAACAGGGATACAGCAGATAAATGATGGGAAATTTTCCGTTTACCCCAATCCAGCGAAAGATTGCATTTACCTGAACAATATAAAATCTAACACAAGTGTTGATGTATTTGATTTGTCTGGCCAGAGCATAAAGCACATACAAAATGTATATGGTTCTATTGATATATCCGAACTGGTGAAAGGAATGTATTTTTTACAAGTATCGAGCCAGCAAACGACAGAAACATTAAAAATTATTAAAGAATAAAAAGCACACCCCCCATGAAAAAAACAATTTGCATCACCGTTTTAGCCGTAATCATAATATTAGGCTGCAAAAAGAAAACAACAACTACAGCAACAAATACAACTCCACCGCCTCCGACTACTGTAACTAATCAAATGATATTTACAGTAAATGGTGGCACCACATATACTGCTACAACAGATGCAGTCTTTACAAATCAACTAACAGTTAATGGTGGAACCAGCACATCTAATAACATTGAGGTAACTTTAAACATGCCAAAATCAGTGGGAACTTACACATTAAATCTTGGTTTAAGTGCTGATTACGTTTATACAGATAATAATAATAATTTTCAAAATTATCAAACAGATGCCACACATACAGGAACAGTCAGCGTAACTCAATGTGATACTATTAATAGAAAGGTTTCCGGAAAATTTAGTTTTAATGGTTTCCATTCAACAATAGGCAGCGCTGGTACACCAACGGTTAGCATAACTAATGGCAGTTTTACTAATGTGTCATTTTAGCTAATGCTTATAACAAAAACATGTAATTTATAAAAGAGTAATTATTTTTGGTAAAATTATAAAT
Organism: Bacteroidia bacterium; assembly: GCA_035261565.1. Lineage (GTDB taxonomy): Bacteria > Bacteroidota > Bacteroidia > B-17B0 > Aurantibacillaceae > PALSA-968. Next base: position 2,080 of record DATFTU010000533.1, on the reverse strand, counting down.
CATAACATGAACGAAGAACAATTAACTAATTATATTAATGAGCATATGCAAATTGATATAGAAAGCGTCAATGATATAGCTCGTTGGAAGTTTGAAATAAAAACAACGCCATTTGTTTTAACTGCTGAACCGCTTATTTCTGCATTAACATTCCATTTAGTGCAACCAATAGGAATAGAAGTGGGAAGGGCGGTGATAAATCATTTTCTTGTTACAAACCCAGATGCAATTGATGGAAGAGATGTTAATACTTTAATTGGGCATTATTTTGCTTTTTATTCTTTGCAAGCTTCACCTCGATGATTTTCCTTGTATTTGTTAAGTTCAGATGAATACTTTTTGCAATAAAAAATTTTATCTATGATAGATTGTCTCGTAAAGTCAATTCTTTTTTTTTCATCAATATATGTCAAAGATATTCTTAAACCATCAGCGTCTGCTTTATCTCCTAATTCATATAGGTTTAATAAATAGTCTATTTCACTCCGGCCGCTAAAATCAAAATTCAATTTACTCATAATTTAAAATTAATTAACTATGTAGTAAAATGAATAGTTGTCAAGGTCTATAACAATTTTTTTCTACTAAATATTTTAAGCTAACTGTTTACTTTTTTATAGCTCAAAAAAATCTTTTCTGTTTTCTGCAGTTTCTATCAAATAAAGTTGGCTCGTTTACGTTTAATATAGCGTAAACCGAAAAATCCTTCAAAATGGTAAAAGGGAATTGCACATATGTTTCAACTGTTAACGGCTCTTTAGCCCGTTAAGTGTAATCATTTTACCTACCCTTTCCCTAATAAGGAACTCCAGTAATCAATAATTTAAGTTTAAAAGGTAGGACAATGGCTCGTATGAGCCTTTTGGCGTTTGCCATAAACAATCAATAATAATTAAAAATATTTCTAATGATTAAAAATAGAGAACCTCCATAAAATAAATGAGAGCCGATTACTTTGCAGGTGCACCGACTCTCATTCTCTATCTATTCCCGTTTAGTTTACGGTTTTACAACCGGTCAAAAACTCATATTAATTGAGTTGGGATTTTTATTGCCTTATCATAACTGAAAGGTATAAACATTAAACGCAATTCAAATGAAATTATTGCATCAAAAAATAAATTATTAATCAATAAAAAATATAAAAATGAAAACATCAAATATGTATCTGAATAGACTCATTATTTTATCTGATAAACTTTCAGCACTGGAAGAACGAAACCCAGGGAAGATTTATATTGCCGATGAAGACGGAACGATTGAGCATTTCAAGTGGGTTTTAGATATAATCCCTGGTTATAAAAATAAAATCAATCCGAATTTTCGTGCATATGAAACTCTATATGGTCTTGCTGCTTACTATGGCTTAACCGGTACTGAAGTGCTGCATCTTTTTGCAGTGGATTGCCAAGAGCCATGTTATGGAGGTGTTCCGTTAAATTCTTTAAGTGGACCAAAGGAGTTAGCGCAGAACATAATTGCCTTGGTAAACATTAAAGAAGCAGAAGAAGATGTCCCAATAATTAGGTTGCCGAGCAAAAGAGAAAAGAAAAACAAAGTATTAACCTTTAAGTATAAGCATGAAGAAAAAGACTACGCCGCACAATACTATTAATAACCATAATCCACAAAGGCGAATGATGGGGCGTAAGCGTAAATTTTCAAAGCTCCACTACCTTCGGTTACTCCTCTTTGCCCAGCATCTTGAGAAATGTCGTTTGGAGGATTATCCAATGGATTATTACTGGGAAAGTCATAGCCAGCGTGCGCCGTATATAATAAATTACGACACCAGAGTAGCCTTTCTTTGCTTTCCCTACGTGCTCCACGAAATGGATTTGTTTTCTGAGTGGGAATGGATTGAACAGGTAGGAATAATGGTTTATAAAAACAATCAGCAGCGTTATACTACAAACGAGGAAGGTATCGTGGAGTTCTTTGGCCTCACAAACGCAGAGTATTGTAGATACTTAGTTCCGCTTGGTCATAAAAAATCTACACTTCACTTGCGTTCTACACCCAAAGAGGTTGCCTGCGGGCTATATGAGCTAATCGGTTTGAAACATCGGGTAGTCTTGAT
>DATFTU010000532.1:0-2858 GCA_035261565.1 Bacteroidia bacterium | reverse complement strand
GAAAGCATAGTGGGTATTAACGGCATGTATCAAACAAACAATACAAATTCGGCCACCGAGTTTGTTATACCAAATTATAGGTTGTTTGATTTTGCTCCTTTTGCTTTTCTCAAAAAAAATATAGGCAAATGGGATATTGCTGCCGGTGTGCGATACGATACCCGAAGTTATAGTAACAGTAGTATGTATGTGGGTACAAACCCAACTACCGGTTTTGATATGATTGTAACCGGAAGCGATACGGTTGGGGCAACGCATCAGTTTACAACCTATAAACATGTTTTTTCGGGCTTTAGCGGTAGTGTTGGTACAACTTTTAACGTGTCCGAAAAATTGTTATTTAAAATAAATGTAGCTCGTGGTTTTCGTGCACCAAACATTTCCGAAATTTCTGCCAATGGTATTCACCCCGGTACCGGTTTCGACCAATTGGGTAACTCAAGTTTTAAACCCGAATTTTCTTTGCAGGAAGATGTAGGTATTTTTTATGACGATAATCATATCTCAACCAGCATCGAAGTTTTTAATAATAATATCAGCAATTATATTTTTAACCAAAAATTACAAAGTGAGCATGGTGGCGACTCTACCATTATACAAGCCGGTGCGCCTTTCCCTGTTTTTAAATTTCAGCAAACTATGGCGCAATTATATGGCGGCGAGGCGCGCATTGATATACACCCGCACCCATTAGATTGGTTGCATTTCGAAAATTCGTTGTCTGTTGTTTATGCACTTAACTTAGGTGGTAATGGGGTTAAAATTACCGATAGCACAAGGTATTTGCCCTACATTCCGCCCGTGCATACAACATCTGAATTACGTGCCGAGTTTAAAAAGAAAGTGGCTTGCTTTACCGGTATATACGTTAAGTTTGGCGTGCAATGGTACGCAGCACAAAATCGTGCTTTTTTAGCTTATAATACCGAAACGCCAACCCCGGGTTATACACTTATAAATGCTGGCTTTGGTTCTAACATTGTAAATAAAAAAGGTACAACACTTTTTACCATTGGTGTGTTTGGTACTAACCTGGCCGATGTGGCCTATCAAAATAATATGAGCCGTTTAAAATATTTCGATAATTATCCTGTAAATGGTACCGGCAGAAGTGGAATTTACAGCATGGGGCGCAATATTAGTTTTAAACTGACTATTCCTATAGACGTAAAAAAAGGATAATTTTTTTGTTTTTAACAAAATTGCGGGTCGATTTTAAGTTCAAATGTTAAAATGGTTTTGCCGATTATAATAGATTTATTACCTTTCATAAGTCATTATAGTCGATAAAACCATTTCATTTGTATTAGGCAAAAGACACTCTACTTTACGCGTACCACTTAATCTGTTAAAAAATGAAAAACCACCACTACTTTTTAAAAGGATTAGCCCTTGCAAGCTTTTTGAGTTTAGGAGTAAATCAATCACTTGCCCAAGAAGAAAATCGTTTAAGCAATGTAAAAATTGTATCCTATCAACGTGAAACAAAACTACCAAATTTTATCAGGTTTCCTGAAACACAAAACATTGCTCCCGATAAATTTGTTGAGTGGGCAGTTTACGCGTTAAATTTACCAAGTACATCAACTCTAAAAGCCTATAGTGTAGAGAATGATAATATAGGGTTTACTCATACACGGTATAAGCAATATGCAAACGGATACCCTGTTGAGGGGACTCAACTAATTACACATTACCGTAACGGAAAAATACAAACCGTTAACGGAGAATATTATCAAAATCTGAGTTCTTCTTTTTCAGCTTCATTGTCTGAAGAAAATGCTTTGCAATTTGCTCTGAAAAAAGTAAATGCAAAAAAATATAAGTGGGAAAACAAAGAAGAAGAAGCTCTTAAACGCCAGGTAAATAATGACCCAAATTTTACCTATTACCCAAAAGGAGAATTAGTAATCGTACATAAAAAAGGAGCTGATTATTCCGCTTCCAACTTAAGGCTGGCTTATAAATTTAATATTTATGCCGAAGAGCCTTTGTTTAGAGCCAACGTTTTTGTTGATGCACAAACAGGTGAAATATTAGATAGCAAAAACCTTATTTGTAATACAGATGTAGTTGGCACAGCTGTAACTAAGTATAGCGGTACAGTTACTATGACATCTGATAATTATGGCACCAATCAATATCGCTTACGTGAAACCGGCCGTGGTAATGGTATCAATACCTATAATATGAATCAGACAGCTAATTATACCCAAACTGATTTTACAAATACATCAAGTACATGGAATGTTACAACCAATGATCAGGCTGCTGCCGATGCGCATTGGGGAGCTGAAATGACGTATGATTATTATAAAAATGTTCATAACAGAAATAGTATAAACGGAAGTGGTTATGTACTTAACAGTTATATGCACTATTTGCCGGCAGGTTATCCGGGAGGTTATGCAAATGCTTATTGGAATGGTACTGAAATGACTTATGGCGATGGCGATGTTAGTCAGGGCTTTTTAATTATGACGGCTCTCGATGTTTGTGGTCACGAAATTTCGCATGGTTTAACCTCATTTACTTCTCAGTTAAATGGTGGGGGCACTGATGAAGCATCAGCGCTTAATGAAGGAAACTCAGATATTTTTGGAACTACAATAGAAAAATATGCCCGTCCAAATCAATGGGACTGGCTGATTGGAGCTGATATTACCTGTACTTCAGCAGGAGTTCCTAATCATGCAGGTATAAGAGACATGTCGAATCCTAAAAATATAGGACAGCCTAATTGTTATATGGGTACCAATTGGGACCCAAATGGCGAGTGTCATAATAATAACGGCCCGTTTATTTATTGGTACTATTTATTGTGCCAGGGCGGTAGCGGAACCAATGATATTGGCAAC
>DATFTU010000531.1:0-4309 GCA_035261565.1 Bacteroidia bacterium | reverse complement strand
TTCGGGATAATTCTTATTTAAGTATTCAGTTATTTCTACCCCATCCATTAACGGCATTTTTAAATCTGACAAAACTACATCAGGTTTTATTTTTTGTATAGCCTCTATTAGCTCTTTACCATTTGAACATGTTATTACAATTTCAAAATCATTATATCGTTGCAGGTATTTAACTAAGATTAGCCTATAAACAGGTTCATCTTCAACAATGGCTATTTTAATTTTTGCTTCCATAAAATAAAAATTAAGTATATAACTAATGGACTGTGTTGTATATAAATAATCAGGGCGTGTACCCTATCAGTTACAACTCGGAAAGGTGGTGGACACCCTGGAGTATTGCAAAAGAAAAGAAGTAACACGCCCCTTTAGGACGCGCTTTCGTTCTTTGCTTTACTCCTTTAGTTTCCACACTTTTTCCGAAAAGTAAGCCGAAGCGCACTATTTTATATTAGGTTATTTTTTACTCAATAAGTTTATGTTTTATTTAGTTTATACAAATTTACTATTCTATAAACGATAATTGCTACCGTTTAAAAAGAAATCACCACCATTTAAAAAATATTTTTCTCTTGTTAAATATATTTTATCTAATTAGAGAAAAATATATGTGTAATGTATAAGAAATTGGCTAAGTTTAGTTTTCAGCTATTAAATTTTTCTACAAAATTGCCATACTTGCTTCATCTAATACTTTATTTTCAAAAGTATCTAAATAAATTTGGGTTGTTTTTTCGCTTTCATGCCCCAAAGCCTCACTAATTATTGCAGTTGATACTCCACTCCTTTTCATTATAGTTGCATAAGAATGTCGGGCAACATAAGTAGTTAGTTTTTCATCTATGCCTGCAAGTGCAGCAATATCTTTTAAATCTTTATTTACAATTTTGAGCATTCGGTCAATTCTATAATCAATTGATTTTGCTGTTTTATGGGTTGAGTTTAGTATTGGAAAAACATAACTATCCTCACCATCGTAATATATTTCTTTATAATAGTTTAATATATCAATAGCAGGCTCAAGCATACCAATAGTAAATTGTTCTTTGGTTTTTCGGCGTATATATGTTAAACGGTCTTTTTTTATATCCTTCCATTTTAAAAATGCCATATCAATAAAGTTAATGCCTCTATTGTAAAAACTATATAGAAAATAATTTCTTGCATGAAATAATCTCGTTTCGGCTTGTAATTGTAAAGCTGCGATTTGCTTTATTTGCTCTTTTGTAATCGCTCGTTTTTTTGTTTTTACACGTCTATATTTGGTGAAACTAATTTCTTTAAAAGGGTTATAGCCTTCTTTTATTATATTTTCTTTTCGTGCATAGTTAAGAAGTGTTTTTAAAGTCCTCATAAATACAAATATTGAATTTAACGACACACCACGTTCCAAAAAATTCTCCTCATATTTTGATAAAAAACTGGGGGTAATCTCACTAAATTCTAATTCATCCTTTCTCCAAAAACTAACTAAACTATTTTTTGTTGATTTAAAGACATTAGCATAACCAATTCTATTTAATTTTTCAAGCCTCTTTATTGTTTCATCAAAATACTTAAAAACAGACTTACTATTTGTTGTTCTTTTTAACTTTCTTTTGATTTCCTTTGCTGATAAGTCAACATTATCAGTTTCTAATTCAATTTGTAACTTATTTGCCTCAATCCTTTTAGCATCAATAAGCACAAGTAGCTGCTTATAAAGTGGGTGTTTTTTCTTCGGCAAATTATTTTGTTCATCCCACAGAGATTTTGTACTGCTTGCCCCTATTGAAATATAACTTATCTTTCGATTTTGGATAACCCGAAGTAAAATAGGGTGTTCACCATTAGATAGTGTTTTAGAGGTAAATAAAACTACTTTTATAGATGCCATAATTTCGGTTTAAACATGGTTTAAACAAATGTAGTAAAAATCCATATATAACAAAAGTCAAAAACAACCATAAAACATCTAATACCATTGAATATTAATAAATTACATAAAATAAATAAAAATGGAAAGTAACTCATTTATTGCATGGCATGCAAGAGGTCGTCGGTTCGACTCCGATATTCTCCACAGATAAAAGTCCTTGAAAATAAATTATTTTCAAGGACTTTTGCATTTTAAAGCATTGCTTATTTGCAATGCTTTTTTACAAGCTCGTTAACTTCGTCGTCGTATTGTTTGGTATAACCTAAATCCAAGGCTCTTTGAAGATCGGCACAAGCGCTTGAAATTTTATTTTCAGCAATTAAAATAAGTGCACGGTTTTTATAAGCATACGAGTTTTTAGGGTATACCTCTAATGATTTATTAACATCTTTCATCCCTCCTTTTAAATCGCCTTGCATATATTTTGCATAACCTCTATTGCTATATGCATAAGGGAACTTAGGATTTTGAGCAATTGATTTATTTAAATACTCAATTGCTTTTGCATAATCTTTCTGGTCCAGGTAAATAAAATAAGCAATATTACTATATACGATATATGCCTGAGAAGTATCGGCTGAAATTGCTTTTAAATAATAATCTAACGCGCCATCAAACTTTTTTTGCTCGCATAAAACTGAAGCCAAATCACAAAGAATTCCAAAGTCGTTAGATTGATACTCTAAGGCTTTTAAAAAAGATTGTTCCGATTCAGGATACTTATGCAGTTCTAAATACACGGCTCCTTTTTGCTTAAGAGCTTCTATATTTTTTGAGTCCGATTCTAAAATTTTATTAATAATCTCTAAAGATTTCTCAGGTTGTTTTTTATATCCATAACACCTTACTTTAACAAACATAAAATCAACATCGTCAGGTTTAAGTAAAAGTGCGCTATCAGCATCTGATATTGCTTTATCATAATCGCGAATTATTTGCTCATACACAATAGCTCTCATATAATAGGCACGGGAAAATTCAGGCTTTAAAGCCACAGCTTGGTTTGCATCATCTAATGCATCATGACTGCCCAAATTTAAACGTGAGGCCGCCCTATTTAAATATAGCTTACATAATAAATAAGAGTCGGTAATTTTTGAACGAAACGCAATTCCTTTACTAAAATCTTCAACAGCCTTTGTATAATCGCCTTTATTGTATAAATCTATTCCCGAACTATAGTATTTTTTAGCCATAGCCGTTGCATCTTCTTGCGAAAAAAGTTTTGCAGCAAAAAACAATAAACCAAGTATAATTACTTTTTTAGCCATACTTCTATTTTTTTTCCAGTATAATTTGTATCTTATTAAAGTCGGCTGCTGCGTTAATTACTTTTCTGTAGTCCTCAAATTTATCTAACGGAAAGTCTAAAACCCTGTAATCTTCAACAACGGTAACTTCAAGTTTATTAGCGGAGAGCGTGTAGGTAGAAATAAATTCGCCTAAAACTTTATCATCCTGCATAAATTTTTGTTGCATGTTTAAAGCCTCAACATTTGATAGTTTATACCCATCAGGTATGGTAACTGTTATTTTTCGGTTATACATATGCGTATGCACTATTTGCGGCTGCAAAGTCCTTTTTCCATCCTGATACATTTCTGCCTGTGGCCCAATTAACAAACCAATTTTAAGTAGGTATTTATTACCGGCTGTTTCAAGCAATGAAGGTGATTTTAAAACGCACTCCATAACAAATGGTTTAGACAGAATATCATTTTCGGCAATACCACTCATACTTACATTACTCATAGTGGCATCTTCTCCGGTAATTTTTAATGTTTTTTCCTCGTATTCTTTTTTCTGTACATCATTTAAAAAACCTATTAAAGGCTGCGAGTAGTAAGCCGCATAACCTGTATAAGTTTGTTTTAATTTAATGTTAGTTTCCGAAAAATTTGAGGGGAATGTTACATCTGCATCTATTGTACTTAACGACGCTGTATAATCTGCATAGCCAATTGTTTTTACTTTTCCGATACCTGCTTTAGTTTCGCCGCCCAAATCAACCTCCTTTATAAAAAGCCCTTTTTGCCCGGTATAATTTGGCGTTACAAACCCTACTCGGCTTAAAATATCATTTGGAGCCAAATACGTGTTTGATGTAGGCAAGTATATTAAAAATTCATCTAAATAACTCCACGTATCAAAATCCGGGTCAAATTTTGCGGTTGTTTTATCACATGTAATCACTATTTCTGTTTTAATATTCATTTGTTGCAAGCATGATAAATACAATCTTGTTATGCCTGTTGAGTTGGTAAATTTACTGGCAACCATTTTTTCAATATTCTCATATTCATCCGAAGCATCGGTTTTAATTTCGAACTTCAATTTCAAATAATTTTCCAGGCTTCTAGCTTTTGCTACTTCGTCTGAACCACTTATTTT
>DATFTU010000530.1:0-3654 GCA_035261565.1 Bacteroidia bacterium | reverse complement strand
AGATATTACAGGTAAACTAATTGCTAAACAGCAAAGCAATATTAGTAACAGTTTGGTAGAGCTTAATTTAGATGTAAACAACGGCGTATATTTTGTAAAAGTGGTTGCCGATAGTGGCAAGCAGCAAGTACAAAAACTAATTATTAATAAATAAAAATAGTTTTAGCTAAAAAACCTGCACTAAAATAAGTGCAGGTTTTTTTGTATCTTTATATATCATGAAGAAAAAATTATTTTCTTTACTTTTTATAGTAAACCTTATAAAGTTAAACGCCCAGTGCGGAGGATATATTATAAGTAACTTTCCTGATACGTTAAACGGTGTAACGGTTACACAAACATATACGGGAAGTGTAACATATTCTAACACTTATACCCTTTGTAATGTTGTAGCAGGGCCAACTATGCTAGGAATTGGATTTTCGAGCGCTCCTTTTTCTCAAACGCTAAGTTTCTCAGCTCCGGTTAATAATATTATATATGCTTTAAATGGCTCTGATAGTACCTCATATGATGTTGAAACGTTTACATTTACGGTTAATGCAGGCTCTTTAACAACCACACAAAATGGAGGATGCCTTTACACTCAAGTAGGTAATGTTTTCAAAGCTAATGCAAAGGGTGCTAATGCAAATGGAGCATATATAACCTTAAATTCAACATCACCATATACTTCATTAACGGTTTCAGGTAATGGAGGTGCTAATGGAAGTTTTATGGCATTATGCTCAGGTTTAAGTATGGGTATAAATCAATACTATGCATCGCAAATACAAATTTACCCAAGCCCTGCAAGCAACGTTTTAAATATAAATAACAGCTTGCAGCTTGCAGCTTGCAACTATATAATGTATTGGGCAATGTTGTAAAAACACAAGAGCTAAAAACCGCCAACGAGGTAATTGATATATCATCTATTACTAATGGTGTTTATTTTGTTGTTGTTTCAAACAACAAGCAAATACTTAGTACAAAAAAAATCCTGGTACAACACTAAAGCACCCTGGGGTTTGCAATATATGGTTAGCAGCCATTTGCCAAGTTTAACGGCAGCTACAGGCTACGAGCACGCCAAAACCATGGCCCTGGCAACTGCTGCTTTAAATGGTGGAGATTTTAGCACGGCATTGAGCTTAACAAACTCATTTGCACCTAACGATACCTTAGAAACTAACTGGCAAAGCGTAACTAACATAATGATTAAGCTGCAAAGCGATACTGCTAATGTAAACGATACCATATCGGCTGCCGATATAAACACCCTGCAAAGCGTGGCAGCACAATGCCCGCATGCAGGCGGTTTAATTGTTTGGAACGCCCGCAGCATTTTAACCAACCATTTTAACGCGCCACAAGTATATCCTAATGATTGCCCAACGCTTGGTGATGGAGAGCGTGTACAAAATACAACAAACATCACTAAAGTTATTGGTAATAATAATCAGTTAAGCTTATACCCAAACCCAAGTACAGGCAAATTGTATATTAGTAATTTTGATGCTAATCAAAAAACAGCATCAATAGAAATTACCGATATTACAGGTAAACTAATTGCTAAACAGCAAAGCAATATTAGTAACAGTTTGGTAGAGCTTAATTTAGATGTAAACAACGGCGTATATTTTGTAAAAGTGGTTGCCGATAGTGGTAAGCAGCAAGTACAAAAACTAATTATATCTAAATAATTTACTTTTTAATTTTAAAAGCTACTCTTGGTTAAGAGTAGCTTTTTTTTATCTTTATATATATTATGATATATTATAAAAAAATATTTTTGTTTTTTGTTTTTTGGCTTTTAGTGTAACAAATGCCCAAACGAATATGGTATATAACGGTTATTTTGAAATTCATGACACTTGTCCTAACGGTACAAGTTCGTATCCGAATAACATGCAAATTAATTATGTAAATGGGTGGCATGCAGCTGCACTAACTCCAGATTATTTTGACACATGTGCAACTATGGGAAATGCTGCTAACGTGCCATACGCCGAGCTTGGCTATCAAAAAGACTGTTGTGGAGGAGGAGGGTATATTGGAGAGTATATGTTTGATAACAATGCAACAAATAATGATGATAGAGAATATATATACACCAAGTTAATTGATACGTTAAAAGCGGGGCATAAATATGTAGGAAGTATGTACGTTAGTCGTGCTAATTTCAATTATTCTATAGTAACAACTGGAATGTTATTTACTAATACAGCTACCGCTTTAACATGGCCACAAGGTTTTATATCTGCCAACCCACAAGTAAAAAGTACAACCTTATTAGCTGATACAATGAATTGGATGTTGGTACAAGATACTTTTATTGCTGTCGGAACTGAGGCTTATTTAACCATTGGCAATTTTAATACAAATGTTACTTCAGGTGCTGTAATGTCATCTGGTGCCTGGTGGTATTCTAATGCAGCTTACTACTACATAGATGGAGTAAGTGTTTATGATGTGGCAACTATGGGCATTGAGCAAAATAAAAATAAAGTTGGGGTTAGTGTTTACCCAAACCCTGCCACAAATAAAATTAATATAGCTTGCAGCTTGCAAATTATAGCTTTCAACTTATATGATGTGCTGGGTAATAAAATACTAAGCACAAAACAAAACGAGCTTGATGTAAGCAACTTACCAAATGGTGTTTACTTTGTGCAAGTACAAACTATTACAAATAGCTTCACACAAAAAATTATAGTGCAGCACTAAAAAAAACATATAAATTATGTAGCTTTACACATAACTATAATTTAAAAACGTATGAAAAACATCTTTATCCTGCTAATCAGTTTAACTTTTGCAACAGTAGTTAATGCACAACAAGATAATAAATGCAATGCCGATTATTTACACACCGCAGCCGATGTTAAAGATGCCGACCCCTGCGTTTTAACTGCATCCAATTATATCCTTTCTACCCCTTTAAATGAAAACACAAAATTAAATACGCAGTATATTACATTTATTTTAGCCTGGATGACAAAAACACCCGATTATACATTTACATTAAATAGTAAAATGGTAGAGTTATCAAAAGGCGATGAAAACGTATTACTGTTGAGTGTTTATATGGCAGCTCTTGCAAAAGCAGGTGTTACGTTAAAAAAGGATTTTGATGCCGAAGCCATAAAATTAGTTGTAGAATATGTTTCAAACCCTGCTTACAAAGTAAAGCAAACTTCAAAAGTGAAAAAATTAATAGATAGCTATAAAAACAACAAAATAGAAAAATATATAAAATAAGCTGCGCCTTTGTGGGTGTTATTGCCCGTAAGTAAACAATTACAATTTTTTAATTTTCAACTTCTTACTTTACCCTTATATTTACCGCAATGAATTATTTGTTTTCATACAGCGGGCCTGTTAGTTTTAAAGTAAAACGCCAACTGTTGCGTAATATAAAAGGGGGTACCGAGGCCGTTACCAAAAGTGTTTTAGTACAAAAGCGTATTAAGTATGTGTTTGATGAAATAATATCGAACGTGTATGAGTATTACAAACAAAATAACCTGTCGCACGAAACCACCACAGTAACCGGTTTTTTACGCCCCAACCGCACACTTGAGTTCGATTTGCAAAGCCTCGTAAGCGAAGAAGATAAAGACACGCTGAAAAACCATCTCGATACTATTAATACCCTCGATGAAAAAGGCC
>DATFTU010000529.1:0-17397 GCA_035261565.1 Bacteroidia bacterium | reverse complement strand
ACGCGCAGCGGAGAAGAAATTATTTTAAAACTAATTAACGGGCAACCGTTTTTAAGTCTGTATAAAAAAGGCAAAGGGCGTTTATATGTTTGCACATCGGCCCTAAATGAAAAAAGCGGCAGTTTTGCCAAACACGCTTTGTTTATACCCACGCTTATTAAAATTGCCATACTTAGCAGGCCATCGCCGCCGTTGTATTATTTTAACGGTAAAAACGAAGCCATTGATGTGAGTAACGTAAACACAAGCGGAGAAACTCCTTTGCATATTTCTTCGGCTGAAAACAAAACAGATTTTATTCCGGAAATAAAAGTAACGGAAGATAGTAAATCGCTCTTAACGCATGGCAACCCTGCTTATGCTAACAATTACTTTTTGCAGCACGATAAAATAAATGTAGAAGGTTTAGCCTTTAACTACAACCGAAAAGAAAGTGATTTGGCTTGTTTTACTAAAAACGAGTTGAGTGAAATGATAAAAAAAATGAATTGGAAACGCACCCATATTATTGAGGCATCGGTTGGCAACATGCAGGCATCGTTAGCCGAAATTGGCGGTGGCACCCGTTTGTGGAAACTTTTTATACTGTTAACTTTATTATTTTTAGGCATAGAAATTATTTTAATTAAATTTTTGAAATGAATTACTTAATTAAAAACGCAAAGGTGGTTGATGCTAATTCGCCACACAACAATAAGCGAGTAGATATACTTGTTGAACAAGATACTATTACGCAAATAGGCGCAAATATTAAAACTGATAAAAACGTAAAAGTTATAGAACAAGAAAATTTACATGCATCACCGGGCTGGTTTGATATGCAGGCTAATTTTTGCGACCCGGGTTTTGAGCACCGGGAAGATTTACAAAGCGGTATGCAAGCCGCCGCACAAGGCGGTTTTACCGGAGTTTGCATTATGCCAAACACTAATCCGCCCATGCATGGCAAATCGCAAATTGAGTATGTGGTTAATGCCTGCAAAAATAATTTGGTGGATGTTTATCCGGCGGGGTGCTTAACCCATAATTCGGACGGTAAAGAAATGACCGAAATGTTTGATATGAAACAAGCAGGTGCCATTGCATTTACCGATTATAAAAATTCTATAAAAGATTCGGGCTTGTTGGTTCGTTTGCTTCAATATGCCGAAAACACCAATAGCTTAATTATTACCCATTGCGAGGATAAAGGCCTTACCGCCGGCGGACAAATGAATGAAGGCGAAGCGGCCACACAACTTGGTTTAAAAGGCATACCGGCATTGGCTGAAGAATTGATGGTGCAGCGCAATATAAATTTATTGGCTTATGCAGGTGGTAAAATGCACGTGCCAACTATTTCATCCAAACAGAGTGCCGATTATATTAAACAGGCAAAAAATAAAAACCTGAACATTACATCGGGTATTGCAGCGCATCAGTTATTATTAAATGATAATGCGCTTGCCGAATTTGATACTAACTTAAAAGTTACGCCGCCCTTACGAGATAAAAGCGAAGTAGAAAATTTAAAGCGTGCTGTAATAAACGATGCCATTGATGTAATTGTTAGCGACCATTGTCCGGAAGAAATTGAAAATAAAGATGTTGAGTTTGACCATGCCGCGTTTGGCATAATAGCCTTAGAAACCGCTTATGCGGTAGCTAACACCGCCTTGCACGGAAAAATAGAGCAGGAAAAATTAATTGAAAAATTAAGCACTAACCCACGCAAAATTTTAGGGCTTGATGCGCCAGCTTTAAAAGCAGGCGAAAAAGCAAACATTACACTTTTTAACCCTGATGTTAAATGGGAATTTACACAAAGGCACATTGTATCTAAAAGTAAAAACACACCATTTATTAATTACAGCTTTATTGGTAAAGCTATTGCAGTAATTAATAATGGTAAAATGATAATGTGTAAATAATTAAAGTTCGCTGATAAGCGTTTTCATTATCAGTGTCATTTTAGGCTCTTGTGTTGCGGCCACGCGTTGCACATCTTCATGGGTGGTTTTTTCAATTTTACCCGGCACACCTAAATCGGTACAAATACTAATAGCAAAGCAAGGCAGGCCCATATGGCGCGCTACAATTACTTCGGGTACGGTACTCATACCCACCGCATCACCGCCAATAGCGTGCACGTAACCATATTCAGCGGGGGTTTCTAAAGTCGGGCCTGTTAAGCCAACATATACACCTTCTGATACGTGTATTTTGTTGCGGGCTGCAATATCTTTTGCTTTTGCAATTAATGTTTTATCGTAAGCCTCACTCATTTCAGGAAAACGTGTGCCCAGTTCGTTAATATTTTTACCAATTAACGGGTTTGGAAATAAGTTGATGTGGTCATTAATAATCATAATTTCTCCCACCTCAAACGAATGGTTAACTCCGCCACTGGCGTTAGACAAGAATAAAGTTTTAATGCCTAAAAATTTCATTACACGTACCGGAAAAGTTACTTCCTGCATGGTGTAGCCTTCGTAATAGTGAAAACGGCCCTGCATAGCCACAATTTTTTTACCGCCAAGCGTACCAAAAATAAGTTTGCCACTGTGTCCTTCAACCGTGCTTAACGGAAAGTTTGGTATGTTTTCGTACGGTAAAGTGTGTTCTATTTCAATTTCTTTTACCAGGCCACCAAGCCCGGTGCCAAGTATAATGCCAACTTCGGGAGCAAAATTGTTTGTTTGTTTATGAATATTTGCGGTGGTGAATTTTATTTGCTCGAGCATATTTTAATATCTGTTGGTTAAATTCCTCTGTTTTATTTTTAAAGTCGATTTCAATCGGGAGCACAAAAATAGAAACCTCTTTCAATTCATCAACAAAATAAATTAGCCTTGTGGCATCTTTTTCGGTGGTGATGATAATTTTGTTTTCGTTTTCTATCTGAATATAAGCCTGCTTTATTTGCGAAATGTCTTCTGCTGTAAACTGATGGTGGTCGGCAAAGGCTTGGTGCACAACACCTTCGGCGTATTCTTTCACATACGTAAGTATAGGTTTATGGTTTGCAATACCGGTTACCAAAAGCACATTACAATTAAATAAATGCATAGGTACGTTTATAGTTTCTGTTTTATCGAATAAATTATACGGATGCCCATATTTGAGGTACGAAAAGAAAAGATTTTGATATGGGCGCGTATTTATTTCTTTCATAACCCCACGCAAATCTATAGGGGTGGCATATTCGGGGGTTTTGGTAACAATTACCATATCGGCACGCAAATAGCCTTTTTTCGACTCGCGCAGCCTGCCTGCCGGTAGTAATTCATCGTTACAAAATAAATTATCATACTCGGTAAGTAAAATGTTTAAGCCGCATTTTATTTTCCGGTGCTGAAAAGCATCATCCAGTATAATTACATCGCTGTTGTTTTGTGCCAGTATTTTTTTTACGCCTTTAACCCTGTTTTCATCAACGGTTACAAAGGCCGCCGGAAATTTTTGTTTTATCTGTAAGGGTTCATCGCCACACTGGTCGGGCTTTGTATTCGCTTCCACCACAAAAAAGCCCGATGTTTTTCTTTTATAGCCCCGGCTTAAAGTGGCCACACTAAACTCTTTTTCAAGCAATTTTAAAATATATTCGGTATGCGGGGTTTTGCCTGCGCCGCCTGCACAAAGGTTACCCACGCAAATGGTTTTAGTTTCATCAAAATGCGTTTGCTTAAAAATTTTGGTGTCGTATAAAGTATTTCGCAGCCAGGTAACTCCGCCGTAAATAAGCGAAAAAGGCCAAAGGAGTATGCGTAGTAAACCGCTCAAAATAAATAATGTATAAACATAAAAAATATTTTTATTTTTAAGGGATTTTAGAGAAATAATATGATGGAGCAGAAAAATAACGAAATACCGAGTGCAGAGGAAATTGCGGCTAAACTTAAAGAAGAAGAGGCGAACGAAAAAACCGATAAAAAAAAGGAAAAAGATACACGGGCTATAAAACAGTTAATAGAGTTATTGGGTTCGCATAACAGCGAGCATAAAGATGCCGGACTGGAGTTGCTTAAAAACGAAAAAAGCGTACCCTTTTTACTGGAAGCCATTAAACAGGCCGAGCATAAAAACGAAAAAGCCACCCTTATTGCAGCCTGCTGGGAGAGTGGTTTAGACTTTAAAGGCCATGAAGCATTTTTTGCCGAACTTGCTTTAGATATGGATTTGTTTGTATCGTTAGAAGCCATTACGGTTTTAGATAATATTGAAAACATGGAGGTTTTGGCCATGAAGGAAATTTTGCAAAAACTAAACGATAAAAATATTACCAAACATCCTAACGAGTCCATGTTAAGCGATTTAAAACTGGGTTTGGAAGAAAAAATAGCCGAAAACCCTTAACATACAATAAATACTATAAATTTGCCTTCCGTAGAAACTATGCAGCTAACAGAAAAGATAAAAGACGCTATACGCGATGTGCCTGATTTTCCGAAACCGGGCATTTTATTTAAAGACATTACACCCATTTTTTTAGATGCCAAGCTTTGTAATGAAATTACAGATGCTTTTTGCCGCTCGTTCTCAAAAGCCAAGCCAGATGCAATAATTGGGATAGAAAGCCGTGGCTTTTTATTTGGTATGCTAATGGCAAGCTGGCTAAATATTCCGTTTATAATGGTGCGCAAAGTTGGTAAGCTACCGGGCAAAACGGTTAGCCAAACCTACGATTTAGAATACGGAAGCGCCGTTATTGAAGTACATGATGATGTAATTAAAAAAGGCTGGAATATAGTTATACATGACGATTTGCTGGCTACAGGCGGTACGGCACAGGCAGCAGCCGAAATTGTTAAAAAATGCGGGGCTAATGTGGCAGGTTTTACCTTTGTGGTAGAGCTTGAATTTTTAAAAGGAAAAGAAAAATTAATTAACTACTCAAATAATATACAATGTCTGGTACAGTATTAGCAGAAAATGCAACAGGAATGAGTTTTCATTTATCTGAAAACCAAGTAATGATTGCGGATATGATTCGCAAGTTTGGTAAGGAAAATATTTTACCCCATATGATGGAGTGGGATGAAACGCAAAAATTTCCTGTAGAGGTTTTTAAAAAACTGGGAGAACTTGGCTTGATGGGTGTTTTAGTTCCAACCGAATATGGCGGGTCGGGTTTTGGTTACCACGAGTATGTAACGGCATTAATTGAGGTTTCTAAAATATGCGGCTCTATTGGTTTATCAATGGCGGCGCACAATTCGCTTTGTACCAACCATATTTTAATGTTTGGCAACGAAGAGCAAAAGAAAAAATATTTACCTAAACTGGCTACTGCTGAGTGGATTGGTGCCTGGGGCTTAACCGAAACAGGTACTGGGTCTGATGCGGGCGGCATGAACACCGTTGCTGTAAAAGATGGAGACCATTTTATTATTAATGGCAGCAAAAACTTTATTACACATGCCATTACTGGCAATGTGGCTGTTGTAATTGTACGTACCGGCAATAAAGGCGATAGTCATGGCATGAGTGCTTTTGTAATTGAAAAAGGAACGCCTGGGTTTAAATCGGGTAAAAAAGAAAATAAATTAGGCATGCGTGCCAGCGAAACAGCCGAGTTAATTTTTGAAAACTGCAAGGTGCACAAAAGCCAACTATTAGGTAAAGAAGGAGAAGGCTTTATACAGGCTATGAAAGTGTTGGATGGCGGCCGTATTTCTATTGCTGCTCTGTCTTGCGGTATTGCCCGTGGCGCTTACGAAGCAGCACTTAAATACAGTAAAGAGCGCGAACAATTTGGAAAAGCAATTTCTCAGTTTCAGGCTATCGCGTTTAAATTGGCTGATATGGCAACAGATGTAGAAGTATCGGAACTACTTACATACCGTGCGGCTGATATGAAACAACGTGGCGAAAAAGTTACCAAAGAAAGTGCTTTTGCAAAATATTACGCATCCGAAGCATCGGTACGTGTGGCTAACGATGGGGTACAAATTTTTGGCGGTTACGGTTACACAAAAGATTTTCCGGCAGAAAAATATTACCGCGATAGCAAACTTTGTACAATTGGCGAGGGCACCAGCGAAATTCAGAAACTGGTTATTGCGCGCGAATTGCTTAAATAATTTAGTGCAGTTGAAAAACATAAAGCCGATTCTGAATAAGAACCGGCTTTTTTTATTGCTATTAGTGCCGTTAAACGAGCAAAATAAATGGTTAGTCTATTTTAATTGGGCAAGAAAAATTTAGGCTTTAATTTTACATTACAAGGAGATTTAAACCACAAAGAGAGAAGGAAAGATGAAGAAAATTTTATACGCTTTTGTTTTATTGCTTTCATTTAATGTAAAGGCTCGTGAGTTACAAGAAACCGCAAACCCGGTTGAATCTGTACAAAGCAACCGAATTACGAATGCTGATGTTAGCTTTCAGTTACCTAAGTATATTTTTACATATACAAATACGAGGGTGGTTGTTAAATTTAATAACCCTAACAGCCCTAAACTGCTAAATAATAATTATCAGTTAGATTTACTTGTAAACGGAACAAACGAAAAAGTAATTTTTGATAACAACGGTGTAGGTAATTTTTATTACACATTTAAAAATGACGAGGCTTTACAAATTTTAATTGATGATGTAAATTATTCGGTACAGCCACCGTTAATTTCAGTATGGTATATTGTAAGTCCGTTGCTGCTTGTATTGTTGTTTTTTGGATATAGAATTATATCTGCCAAAGAAAAAAATAAAACACCTAAACTAACTGTTAAGCGTAATTTTGAAAAAGTTGAAACACAAAATGAAATTTACGAGCCAAGGCTTAAACTTGTTAGGGTTAAAGAGCTGGAAAGAGAAGAGTATTAAGCCATAAGGCCTTGATGAATTTTTACTATTTGCGGAATTAGCAAATTCTCTTCATTATTTTCGAGTACGCAATCAGCTAATTTTATTTTTTCTTCATCAGGTACTTGTTGGGCTATACGCTTGTTTATTTCAGCCTCACTTAATTTATCACGCAGGGCAACCCTTTGTTTTCTAATATTCACATCAGCTGTAACTACTATTAATTTATCAATAGATGAAAGTAAATTTGCTTCAACCAGTAAAGCAGATTCTTTAATAATGTATTTTTCAGTTACATGTGTTTTTGCAAAAGCTTCAAAATCTTTTTTTACCTCGGTATGAATAATTGCATTTACTTGCTTTAGCAATTCATTATCCGAAAAAATTTTTTCGGCAATGTACTTTCGGTCTAAGGTTGTTTCGTTTATATAGGCCTCTTTGCCCAGTAGTTTTTCTATCTCTGCTTTTACTTTAGGAATAAAATAAAGCTCTTTAGCCCGCTCGTCAGAATTATAGGTTTTTACACCAAGTGTTTTAAAAACATGTGCTACGGTACTTTTACCGCTGCCAATACCTCCTGTTAAACCTACAATAATCATTTATGAGTTAAAAATACGCATTAACTGTTTGATAAAATATTTTTTAAAGAGGCTTTAATTTTTGCTGGATATGTTTTTTCTATAACAATTTTAGTACAACCGTGAAAAACAGCAAATTGTTTTATAGCAACGCTTAGGCTTGCTAAAAAATTATCCATATCGATGGGCTTGTTTTCTATGTGCAAACTTCGTATAATAAATTCTTTTTTCTGTTTATCAGCCTTAGGATCTAACCGGCCAATAAAATCGTTTCCGTACAAAATAGGCAGGCAGAAATAACCAAACTTTCTTTCATGCTCTGGCAAATAACACTCAACCCCATAATCAAAATCAAAAATCTGTTTTAGGCGATTACGCATAATTACAGCGTTGTCGAACGGGGAAAGCAGGCTTACGTGAGCGGCTTTGTTTTTATATGTTTTTTTTAAAATTTCAGGAAAAGCGTATTGTTTTTCTTGTACATTTTCTATCTGTAATTCAATCAGTATGTTTTGTTGCACAAGTTGTTTTAATTTTTGCTGCACATGTGGCAACATGCCTTTTCGTAAATAGGCTATTTCTTTAGCTGTGGCAAAACTGTGCGCCCTTAAAGTACTTTTAATAAGATATTCGGCATATTCCTCAAGCGTGGGCTTGGTTATATCAACTCCTGTCGGAAGCACGCGTTCGGTTAAGTCATATACTTTATTAAAGCCTTTGCGTTCACTAATCATTAAGCTGCCTTCCATAAACAAATTACCAAGGGCAATTTTTGCCGGTTTCCAATCGGACCAACTGCCGTGCTGCTTTTCCGATTCAAAATCTTTGGCTTGTAATGGCCCTTCGTTTTTAATACGGTCGAGCACATATTTCATCACTTTTTTATCTTTTTTAAACCAATGCGACCGCCCGCTTAAAAACTCATCTTTACGGGGAAAAGTAAAACGATAATCCTCCATAGGTAAATAAGATGCCGCGTGTGCCCAGTACTCAAATATGCTGCGCTCTTTTAATAGTTCGTCGAGGTGAGTTTCTTTATAAGCAGGGGTACGCGTATATAAAGTATGGTGGTGGGCACGTGCCACAACAGCAAGCGTATCTAATTGCAGGTAGCCTAAATGCTTTATGGTTTTTAAAGCGCCTGATTTTCCGCTTCCGAAAGATGGGCCGGACGTAAGTCCTTGGGCCCGCAAAGCTATATTTTTGGCATGCTCTTTACTTATTTTATGGTCTTGTGTTTTCACGCTTTATTTAAACAAAATTAAGCAATGTTTGCCTCTTAAAACTCGGTAAAATCTGTACTTTTGTAAAAAATTAAAATTATGCCAAAAGGAGTTTTTAAAATACCCACCCCACATAACGAACCCATTAAAAATTACGCTGCGAAAAGTGCAGAACGCACGGAGTTGCAAGCTATGCTAAAGCATTTACGTTCTAAAGAGTTGGATATACCCATGTATATTGGCGGAAAAGAAGTACGCAGTAACGATAAAATTCGTTTAGCTCCTCCACACGATCATAAACATACTTTAGGGCATTTTCATAAAAGTACTAAAGAGCACGTAAAACAGGCCATTGATGCGGCTTTGGCTGCTAAAGAGCAATGGGCTAACCTTAGTTGGGAACACCGCGCCAGTATTTTTTTAAAAGCAGCCGAATTAATTGCAGGCCCTTACAGGGCTAAATTAAATGCTGCCACTATGTTGGGGCAAAGCAAAAACGCGTATCAGGCAGAGATTGATTCGGCTTGCGAGATTACCGATTTTTTGCGCTTTAACGTTCATTTTATGACGGAGGTTTATAACGAACAACCCATATCAGGCCCCGGTGTTTGGAACAGAGTAGAGTGGCGCCCCTTAGAAGGATTTATATATGCATTAACTCCGTTTAACTTTACGGCCATTGCCGGCAACCTGCCAACATCATGCGCTATGATGGGCAACGTGGTTGTTTGGAAACCAAGCAATACACAGGTTTACGCGGCAAATGTGTTGATGGAAATTTTTATAGAAGCAGGTGTGCCTGCCGGAGTAATTAATTTAATTTACCCAAGCGGACCGGATGCGGCCGATGTTATTTTTAACCACAGAGATTTTGCCGGAATACACTTTACAGGAAGCACCGAAGTGTTCCAAAACATTTGGCAAACCATTGGTAACAATATTCATAAATATAAATCGTACCCGCGCATTGTTGGCGAAACAGGTGGTAAAGATTTTATTTTGGCTCATAAATCGGCACATGCAAACCAGGTGGCTACAGCTATTAGCCGTGGTGCATTTGAATATCAGGGGCAAAAATGTTCGGCGGCATCTCGCGCGTACATTCCAAGTAATTTATGGAATGAAGTAAAGAGTTTATTAGTGTCCGATTTAAAATCAATGAAAATGGGCCCTACAGAAGACTTTACCAACTTTATTAATGCCGTTATTGATGAAAAAAGTTTTGATAAGCTGGCTAAGTATATTGATGCGGCTAAAAAAGATAAGGATGTTGAAATTATAGCAGGTGGTAATTACGATAAGAGCAAAGGTTATTTTATTGAGCCTACGATTATTGTAACCAAAGACCCAAAGTATGTTACCATGTGCGAAGAGTTATTTGGTCCGGTGCTTACCCTGTATGTTTACGATGAAAATAAGTTTGAAGAAATTTGTGAAGTTGTAGATTCAACATCGGTATATGCATTAACCGGTGCTATAATGGCACAAGACCGTTATGCTATAGAACTTGCCACAAAAAAATTGGTGAACAGTGCGGGTAATTTTTATATTAACGATAAATGTACCGGAGCCGTAGTTGGTCAGCAACCATTTGGTGGCGCACGTGGCAGCGGTACAAACGATAAAGCGGGAGCAAAAATTAATTTATTGCGTTGGGTTACACCGCGTACAATAAAAGAGGTTTTTGTTACACCAACTGATTACCGTTATCCGTTTTTACAAGCCGACTAATTTTTTAGTCTATTGTAGCAATAACTTTTAACTCAATAGCAATTGGGGTTGGCAAACAATTAATCTCAATGGTTGTTCTGCACGGAGGGTTTTCTTTAAAATACTCGGCCCATAGTTTATTGTACTTGGCAAAGTCATCTTTCATATTGGTTAAAAAAACAGTTACATCTATAATTTTATCCCAACTGCTGCCCGAGTCTTCTAAAATATATTTAATGTTACGGAATACGCTGTGGCATTGCGCCTCTATATCGTAAGAAACTATAGCTCCTTTTTCATCTAACTCAACGCCCGGTATTTTTTTAGTGCCGCGTTCGCGCGGACCAACCCCACTTAAAAATAATAAATTACCAACTCTTTTTGCATGCGGATATAATCCAACCGGCTCAGGTGCTTTTGATGACTCTATGCTTTTATTTTCTGCGCTCATTTTACATGTGTTGAGTAACAAATATAAATTAAATCTATTTATTATTTCTCCTTCTCGTCCACTTTAATTCCGTCGGCTGATATTTTTACATGGGCATCTTTTGAGTTTACTTCAATACCATGTTTATCAATATGTACCTGTGCGTTGCTGTCGTTTATGTTTATTATGTGCTCTGTATGATTTTCTTTGTCTTCTTTACTTTTTTTCAAATCTTCTTCGGTGCAGCTTAGGCAGGTTAATCCATTCGCAGTCATTTTCCAATATTTATCACCCATTTCTGATTGACTAATCCCATTAAGATTTTCAATCTCGTACCATTGGTATTTTAAACTATTATCCATATAAACCACTTTGTTTTTAGGCATTTTTATAAGAACAATTACCTCTTGATTCCTGTATTTATCGGTATTTAAAAACGAAAAGTAATTATCAAGCAATAAAACCGAGCCTTGTTGCGTAGCGTTATAGTTAATGTTTTTTGCACGTAACGAGGCTTCGGTTTTTTCTTTTCCGGCGGATGTTTTTGTCACAAACACAGAGGTGCTGTCGTTTTCTGATGTAATGATTTTTACACGTGGTTTGCCCCACCAAACGGATGGTTGTGTGCTGTTATTAACTAACCAACGGTCATTGTCTATGCCAAAATCCAAATCACCCCAATTTTTTTGATAGATATTATTGGTTTTAATAAATAAAGTGTCTGCATTATTAAAGTGTGTATCAATTTGCGTTTTTAAACGAGTTTGTTCGGAAAAATCGCTGGCTACAGACAGTGATAGATACAAGCATATAGTTAAACCAACAAACCATAATATACCGGCAGATAAATTTAACCACATATGTGATGTGCGTATGCCTAAAACAAGTTTCAGTCCTTTATATACCAGCATACAAAGCGGTATGCCTACACACATAAATAAACCCGTTTTAAACCAAAACATAGAAAAATCTGCACCTGCAATGGTGTGCGAAAATTCGTTAACGCTAAGCCCATCAATAGTACCAACATTACATAAAACAAGTAATAGCGCAACAAACAACAAAGTGCCAAACAGTACAAAAAGAGCTCCGAAAACTTTTGAAATAACTTTAAAAATGCCTTGAAGAATAGTAACAACAAGATTACTAAGTTTGCTTCCAACGCTTTGAGTTCTTTGCGAAGTAAATTCATTTTTAACTCCGCTACCAAAATCCTGCATACGGTTTTTTAATTGCTCGGCTTCTTCTTTAATGGTTTGACTGATGGTGTTAATGTCAATAGGATCGCCACGCATTTCAAGCTTTTCGGCTGTTGTTTTAGCCTCGGGGATTATTATCCAAAGTATAATGTACAATAAAAGGCCCGAACCAAATCCGAAAAATAAAACAACCAAGGCTAAACGAATCCATAAGGGGTCGGTATCAAAATAAGAGGCTATACCCGAACAAACACCGCCTAAAACTTTATTATCGCCATCTCTGAAAACACGGCGTGTTTTGCTTTTATAGTAATAGTTTTTCTGTTCCTGCGATGTTGAGCTGCTTTGTTTATCATTTGAAGCAGTTTCTTCAAAATCGCCGGGTTTGCCCATTATATTAATAGCCTCGTGTATATCGGCATCCACTAATACTTGTTTGCCTGCATGAGTTTTAGCTTTTAGCATTTCAGCTAAACGGGCTTCAATATCAGCTACAATTTCGTCGCAGCCTTCCTCGTTTTTAAACTGGTTTTTTATGGCGGCTAAATAATCTTTAAGCAATTGGTAGGCATTTTCTTCTATATTAAAGACTAAGCCTGCAAGGTTTATGGTTAATGTTTTGTTCATGACTGGTTTAATATTTTATTGGTTTTTATTTCCTTTTAGCAATTTGTTAACGGCATTCACCATTTCGTCCCAGGTGGTTTCGAGTTCTTTTAAAAGAGCCTCGCCTTGCTCGGTAAGCTTATAATATTTGCGTGGCGGGCCCGAGGTTGATTCTTCCCAACGATAGGTTAGGTAATTAGCATTTTTTAAGCGGGTTAGTAAGGGGTAAAGCGTTCCCTCTACAATCATCATTTTAGAACCTTTAAGCTGTTCTATAATTTCGGTAGGGTAAGCTTCGCCACTGGCCAACACTGATAAAGTACACAACTCTAACACGCCTTTGCGCATTTGCGACTGTGTGTTTTCTGTATTGATAGTTTGTGCCATTGTTATATTTTAAATTTGTTTGATTTTGCTCGGTTAATTGTAATGCAAAGATAAATGTTTTATTTACTACTATGCAACACATAGTACTATAATAAATCTTAATTATTTGAAAATCAATGCAATTAATTTTTTAGAATAAGTGAAAGTAGTTTTAAATAAAAAAAGGACTGAGGTCTATTTTATTTAGAAAGTCGTTTGATTTCTTGTATTATTTCATCAATAACCTCTTTATTTTGTATTTCTTTTTTGCCATCAACTTTTGCAGAAAACAGATAAAAAACTTTTCCTCCAAAAACTTGAGTAAATTTTTTATGAGTCTCCACCTGTATAGCGTATTCTTTAAATATTTCAGGAATTTGGATTCCAACATTTACAGGTTTTATTTGTAAGCCAATATATGCCTCGCCTAATTTTATGAAAAAATCCACATTAAAAAGTCTATCCCACTCATCAGGTGCTGGTTCTATTTTAACTTCAAGTATTTTTTCTAGTTGCCCATAAACAGTTTGTATTTCAGTCATATAACCGTCAAAAGTTCTATCAATAACAAGTTGTATCATATAATCAATACAATCTTGTTCTGTTAATTCTGCTACTTCTGATTGAATAACCTCTGTTATTTTTACGTAGAGTTTTTTTCCTAATTCTACAATATGCTCTTTAGATTTTATTTGCGAAAAATAATATTCGCGCCATTCATCAAGATTTTTTGGCGAACACTTTCTTATCGATTCCGATGTAGGTCCAACATTTCTTTTAAAGTTTAATTGGAAACGATTCATAGCACTATTCAATATCCATTCCTTAGCCATTTTCTGATTGTAATAATAGGGTTAAATTATTTTTGTAGTAGTAATAAAACAAGGCTATTTATCAAATAGTGTTGGTTCTAACTTTGATTTTTTCTTTAAGAAAATTAAGTCTTCTGTAGGCCTAACTTCATTATACAAAGCAGTAATTTTATTGTCGTTTTTTTGTAAATCACCTACAAAAGATAATTTTATTTCTGTTTCCTGAGAAGTCATTACCTGCATATTTAGGTTATTATTAAAATGCTTGATTTCATCTTTTTCAGGATTAGCGTTTCTATTAATAATGAACTGTTTATGTAAATCAATTCTATTTTGAATATAGTTATTGAAAAAATTTATTGATGTATTCTCAATGTTTTCAAGTATTATATCTAAAAACATATTATCTATTTCATAGCCCGCGCTGTTTCTTTGAGCGGCAATAGCAGCTATTGTGGTTGTTCCTGTGCCTAAAAATGGATCTAAAACTGTATCACCTTTTTGAGAATACATATTAATTAAACGATACGGAATTTCAAAAGGATAGGCTGCACTCCTTTTTCTAGTCTCCGAGGCATCAATTTTTTGTTTTGTTCCTTTTAAATCCCATAAATCTGAAAACCACGTGTTTCTTTCTTCCCAAAAAAAAGAACTTTCTTTTCTTTTTTGCTTTTCTTCACTTGTTTTAAATTGCCTTTTACCACCTTTTCTAAATACCAAAATCCACTCATGTTCTAAGGTAACATAGGCACCAGATGGTAACATTCCTGAGCCCATAAATTTATTGGGAGCATTTGTTTGTTTTCGCCAAAGTATATTGGGTAAATTGGAAACACCCAGTTTTTGAAAAGCTGTTATTATTCTTGAATGATTGGGGTATAACGCGAAGTTTTCGTTAATGGTTCTTGTTGCATCACCAATATTTATACAAGCAAACCCCCCTGGAATTAAAACCCTTTCAACTTCTGCCCAAACTTTGTCAAGTTCTAAGTGCATTAATTCGAAAGCTAATAAACCGTCATTTTTATCTAAAGCTTTTTCAATGTCGGGGTTCTGTTTTGACATTATTCCATCCCACATTTCAATCATTGGATAAGGAGGAGAAGTAACAACAAGACCGATAGAATTAGTAATTATTTGCTCCATTTTTTGAGCAGCACCAATTATTATTTTATGTGTTGTACTATCAGTATACATGATACACAAATCTAATCATAAAATAATAGGTTTTATCGGCAAGTTTTTAACCGCGCTAACTATACTATCGGCTATTTAGTAAGCTTTAATTTTTGCCCGGCAGATAGGGTAGATTTTCTATTCAGGCCATTTATTTGAAGCAAATCATCAACCGAAATGTTATGCTCGCGGGCTATTTTATAGAAATAATCTCCGGGTTTTACGGTATATATTTCTTCTTTAACAGCTGTCGTTTCGGTTTTAGCCACATTGGTTTCGGCCACCAGTTTTTTATCGGCCGTAGCGTTTTTATCAGCTAAATTGGTTTCAGGTTTTTTAGCTGTAGTACTGTCTTTAGGAACTACAGGCTTTTCAACTTTGTAAATAACCAGTTTTCTGCCTGGCCTTAAGCCTTTTTTGCCCACTAAATTCCAGGTGGTTATATCGCCTACAGTAACACCATATTTGCGTGCAATGGTACTAAGGCGCTCGCCGGCTTTTACGGTGTGAGTTATTTGTACTTCTTTAACCTGTGTTTGTGCCAAGGCCTTTTGCTCTTCACTTTGCTTGCGAAGCATGGCGTAAATCTCTTCTTCGTTGGTTACAAATTTGCCGATTACATTTTTAGGCATAGTAAGTATGTTACCTCCTGCCGGTATAACTTGCTTTTTGTAGATAGGATTAAAATACTGTATCTCCTCAGTAGTTACATCTAAAACACCTGCCAGTTGATCAAAAGAAAGAGGTTCTTTAATAATAACGGTATCTAATTCAAAATAGGTTTTACGTGGCACATCCGGGTAAATATTATGTTCGGGATAATAATTCATTACATAATTGGCGGCAATAAAAGCGGGCACATAAGCCTGGGTTTCTATAGGCAAGTATGGCCTTATTTCCCAGTAGGTTTTTTTACCACCACTACGCCTTATGGCGCGGTTAATAGTACCGGGGCCTGCATTGTAAGCGGCTAAAACCATTTGCCAGTCGTTAAACATTTTGTATAAAAACTGCAAGTACTCAGCTGCTGCAACGGTTGCTTTATATGGGTCGGCACGCTCATCAATATATGAGGTTACATTTAACCCATACAACTTACCCGTTGGGTACATAAATTGCCAAAGCCCCATAGCACCGGCCCTTGAACGCGCCACCGGGTTTAAAGCCGACTCAATTACTGCCAAATTTTTTAACTCAAGAGGGATGTTATACTTATCAAAAATCTCTTCGAACATAGGGTAGTAAAGCTGAGAGAGCCCCAGTATTCTTGACATTAATACTCTTCTCTTAATATACATATCGATGTAAGGCTTTACAGTGGCGTTAAACTGTAAATCAAACGGAGAGGCTGCATCTAATTTTGCCAAACGGTTTTCGTACACAAAATCATCGAAATGTGGGATAGAATCAGGTGCATAGCCAAATTTGTTTTTTAGTGAAAGTGGTTTAGCGTATAGTTTATCCAGTATTTTTTTGGTGGCCAGGCTATCAAGTGCGGCAGCAATAGGGTCATCTTGAGCAACAAACTGCTGTGCCATGCTACCGGAAAGCATGGTTACAAAAATAAGTATATACAGTAACCGGTTCTTCATATCCTTTATAACGCACATTTTTAAAAAATGTTACATTTACAATAATATAAATATATTTCTACATATCCTGTATTTTAACAGGCACTTATTAAAGTATATGTGTTAAAAAGCTTCAGAAACCCTTATTTATCAGGGCTTTTTTATAAAAAGAGAGTAAAATTACTGCCTTTCTATAATTTTTTGGCAGGTTTTATATACCAATTGAAAAACAGCTTCAAAGTCTTTTTCAGTTCCGTAATAAGGGTCGGGCACAGGTTTGTTTTGTTGTGGATGCAACACGTTTAGCAAATAATCGACTTTGTTTTTTTGTGCGGCGGTTTTTGCAAGTGCAATTACATTCGCATAATTGCTTTCATCCATCACATAAATTTTATCAAAGGCATCAAAATCGTCGGCAGCAAATTTTCGGGCACGTAGTTTGCTAATATCAACTCCATTTTTTTTGGCGTTGGCAATCGTTCGGTGGTCGGGTGCTTCGCCAATATGATAGCCTGCTGTGCCTGCCGAATCGACCTGAAAATATTTGTGCAATTTTTTCTCTTCAATAAAATGTAACATAATGCCCTCACCTAAAGGCGAACGGCAAATGTTGCCTAAGCAAACAAATAAAATTTTTTGCATGTAATTAAAAAGTATTTACTCCGTTAACGGTAGTATACTTCATAGTATACTTAACGCCAGGGTTCATATATTTGTATGCGCTGTGGCTCATTAAAGCCGCCTCGTGAAAACCACACAGAATTAATTTCAGTTTATTTTTGTAGGTGTTTATATCGCCAATGGCATAAATGCCGGGTATGTTGGTGCTATAATCATCGGTATTTACTTCAATAGCGTTTTTATCTATCTGTAAATTCCAGCCTTCAATAGGCCCTAATTTTGGGCTTAAACCAAACAGCGGAATTAAATCATCGGTTTCAAT
>DATFTU010000528.1:0-7969 GCA_035261565.1 Bacteroidia bacterium | reverse complement strand
AATTGGTTTTCAGTGGATAAACAACGATGATAAAAAAGGCGGTAATCCATCAGTAGCTATAGATAATATTGAACTTTCGGCTACAAGTACCGGAGGGGCACCATCAACCCTTGATACAGTGGCTGTTTTTTCGCCCGATACATCAAACCATAATTTTATTTATTGTACAAATGTACCTTACCATTTTACAGGCTACGCAAATCCGGGCCCAATTTTAGCGTACCAGTGGTATGTATATCCATCTACCGGTGTTATTTTTAATCCGGCTCACCCGGGTTTAGGTCAAAATGGAGTTGATATTACTTTTCCTGCCACAGGCACATATACCATAACGGTAGTGGCCAGCAGCCAGTTTAACGGAATAGATTCATCTACAACATTTGCGCCGTTTATTATAAATGTAAACCAAACACCTACTGTTACAGTTACACCGCCAAACCCGGTTTTTGTTTGTCAGGGTGGTACAGGTACTAACTTATATGCAACCGCCACAAGTCCATGTACTTATACTTGGACTCAGGCGGCTTCTGTGCTTCCGCCCACTTATTTAGATGCTAACGGAGATAGTGTAAACGTAAACCCTCCCGGCATTCCAAATCCGGTTGTAACTTATAGTGTTGTTGGTAGTACTACAGTGGGCTGTGTTTCACCAAAGGTGGTGGTTACAGTATCTGTGCAGCCTAAACCTGTTCCTTTTTATTCTCCTACTGATACTATTTGTGCAGGTTCATCGGCCACTTTGTTTGTAAGTAATATGCCCGTAAATACCCAGTATCATTGGGGTGCTTCATTTGGCGCAGGCTTGGGGTCTAGTTCGGGCTCATCGGTGCAAGAAACTCCCATATATCATAACTTAACTAACAGTGCTGCTGATACCACTATTATAGATACGGTTATTGTGCATGTACCGGGATGTCCAAATTATCCGTATCATATAACAAAAGTGATAGTGAAACCGACACCTTTGGTGCATGTAACTGCTGATACAGTAGATAATTGTAATAAAATGGGTGCTGTATTAGGTGCTGTTGGTACGCCAACTGTTGGTGGATTAACATATAATTGGTCTCCAGGTACAGCACTTTCCAGTACTACAGGTGCTACAGTTACTGCTTCACCAACTGTACCCATTACATATTACGTAACAGCTTTAAGAGATGGATGTTATAGTCTTCGAGATTCGGTAAAAGTTTTTATTGGCGATACGGTAAGCCCAAGTATTATTAGTGAATTTGATATAATATGTAATTCTCAGAAAAATCAGTTTGTTGCCTATCCGCAAAACGGGCAGCTTAATAATACTATACCCTATCATTACGATTGGAAGCCACAATCGTCAATAACTTCAATTAGTGTAACCGGAGATACCGTTTTAGTTCAGCCAAGTACATCAACCGTTTATACATTAACGGTTTATGGTACTTGTTTAAAACACAATATAGTAACGTATGGCATTACTGTTAACAACTGTATTCCGCCAATAGCCGGTTTTACTCAAAGTAGTGATACTATTTGTGTAAACCATTGTATTATATTTAAAGATACCACACAGCTACATAGCACTAAGCCTTTATTTTATACATGGGTGTTTCCCGGCGGCTCAATAAGCCCGGTAGTGGGGTCTAATGTAAGCGGAGATACACTTACATATGCGATAACAAATAATAAGCCGCTTGGCCCTGTGAAAGTTTGCTATCATATTAATAGCTTATTAAACAACAATGGGTATTATCCGATAATTGAAACAGTTAAAAATGGACTTAATGAAACCAGTACTTATACAGATAGTGTTATAGTATACCCGGGTCCTCAGGCTCACGCAGGCCCTGACCAAACAATCGACCAGGGAACTTCGGTTACATTAGATGCTTCTGCCAGTTCCGGGCAAAGTCAAATAGTTAGTTACGACTGGACTCAATCAGACTCTACTCAAATGAGCTGTAATAGTGGCCCAAGTTGTATTCATCCGGTAGTAAAGCCAAGTAATACTACCGAATATGTTTTAACCGTTACCGATAAAAATGGCTGTACAAGTACCGACTCGGTAACTGTTAATGTTGATATAATTTGTAAAGATGTGTTTGTGGCAACAGCATTCTCGCCAAACGGTGATGGTATGAATGATCTGTTGCATGTAAAAAGCAATTGTACTATATCGCAGTTTTCATTTAAAATATTTGACCGTTGGGGTGAAAAGGTGTTTGAAAGTAATGATTTGCTAATAGGGTGGGACGGCACCTTTAAAAACAAACTTATGGATAGTGGCGTATTTATGTACACTGTAGATGGCTTTTTAAGTAGTGGAACTGAAGTAAAGAAAAAAGGCAACGTTACATTAATTAGATAAGCATGAAAAGATTTTTACTTTTTATATCCGTTATATCGCTTTTGTTTTCTAAGCAAGCATTGGCGCAAGACCCCCATTATTCTCAATATAATGAAATTTCATCGTACATTAATCCTGCGCTTTGTGGTGTGGCTTATGATATACGCGCTATGGTTAATTACCGCAGCCAATGGGGCAGTGTTTCAACACCGTATAAAACCTATGGTGCATCGGCAGAGTTTGCTGTTAAGCATGTAAAAACGCGCAAGGCTTATTTAACTACGGGTTTAATTATCTATCAGGATGTTGCCGGTTCGGGTAACATGAGCCAGTTGCATATTGGCGGTATTTTAGGTGCTGTTGTAAATACAGGGGCACACAGCAAACTATCGTTTGCAGCCACAGGTTCATTTGACCAGCGCCGTATTTCAAGTAATAATTTTCAGTGGGAAAACCAATACAATGGATATCAATATGACCCATCTATACAAGGAGAAGTTGTACCTACAAATCAAATAAACTATTCTGATTTTGGCGCAGGGGTTAATTACCATTTCAGCAAAAGCGAAAAATTTATCAGTTCCAGCGATGGGCATCGTGTTGATTTTGGTTTTTCAGTATATCATTTAAATACACCACTAATCTCTTTTTACAATACCAGTAGCGAATCACAGTACATGAAATACATTAACTACGCAAGTGTTACTATTGCTTTGCCACGTGTAAAAGCTAATATTATACCAAGTTATATTTTAATGTTTCAGGGCCCTTCAGTTGAGCTTGATGCTGGTATTATGTTTAGGTATATTATTTCCGAAGCAGCATCTCGTAGTAATCTAACAAAATCTATGGCTATTTCGGCAGGAGCTTATTACCGTTCAACCGATGCATTTATTCCGCAAGTGTTGTTTGAATATACTAAGTATGCTATTGGGGTGAGTTACGATTTTAACGTATCGCAATTAACCCCATACAGTAAATTACAAGGCGGGCTTGAGGTTATGTTACGTTACAATTGGAACCCCGGTTATGGAGTATCTGTTGGTAATACTACAGGCCCAAAATCAACGCCTTACTTTAAATAATAATATATATTTTTGCGTACACAATTTAAACCATGAATTTAGAAGGAATTATATCAATTAGCGGAATGCCCGGCTTATATAAAGTAGTAGGGCAAATGAAAAATGGAGTTATTGCAGAATCGTTAACCGATAAAAAACGTTCACCGATTTATTCGCACCAACAAATATCTACATTAGAAGATATCAGCATGTTTACTACAGGCGATAACAAACCTGTATCAGACATTATGAAATCTATTTTTGATAAAGAAAAAGGCGGAGCTTGTATAGACCATAAAGCTGACGAGAAACAAATTGTTGCTTATTTTGAAAGTGTGTTGCCTGATTATGATAAAGAACGCGTGCATGTATCAAACATGCGTAAATTATTTAGCTGGTATAATGCATTACAAGCAACAGGTAATCTTAAAGAGAAAGAAAAAGAAGGTGCTGCTACTGAAGAAAAAGCAAAAGTGCACGCTGAAGAGAAACCTAAAAAAGTTACGGCTAAAGTAAAACCTGACACAGCAAAAGTGGCGGTTAGTAAAGGTGTTAAAAAAACAGCCGGAGTTAGAAAAACCGGTACAGCTTAAAAATGATTAAAATCATATCTAAAATCCCGATTTCATGAAGATTTCGGGATTTTTTGTTTTCGGTTTTAATAGCACAAATCCGTATATTTGTAAGGTACTTAACTAAATTTACCATGGATAATGCCATAGATGTAGAAAAAAGTTTCAACTCTAAATTAGAGAAGAATGATTTTGTTGAGCCTAAAGACTGGATGCCCGAAAATTACCGTAAGCATTTAATCAGACAAATATCGCAACACGCACATAGCGAAATTATAGGTATGTTACCTGAAGGAAACTGGATTTCGCGTGCACCAAGCTTACGTGCTAAAATGGTATTGCTTGCCAAGGTGCAGGATGAGGGCGGGCATGGTTTATATTTATACACGGCCGCCGAAACATTAGGTGTAAGTCGAGATGAATTGTTAGGTGCCCTGCATACAGGTAAAGCTAAATACTCATCTATATTTAATTACCCTACACTTACCTGGGCCGATATTGGTGCTGTGGGCTGGTTGGTTGATGGTGCCGCAATTATGAACCAGGTTATGTTGCAACGCACATCATACGGTCCATATAGCCGTGCTATGATACGCATTTGCAAAGAAGAAAGTTTTCATCAGCGCCAAGGTTATGAAATTATGTGTCGTTTATCTTTTGGAACTGATGCCCAAAAAGAAATGGCACAGGATGCCTTAAACCGCTGGTGGTTCCCAACTATGATGATGTTTGGTCCGCCTGATAAAGATTCGCCTAACAGTGAGCAAGCTATTAAGTGGAGAATTAAACGCGAAACAAATGATGAGCTTCGTCAAAAATTTGTGGATCGTACGGTTGAGCAGGCTCAGTTTTTAGGATTAACCATTCCCGATAAAAATTTAAAATGGAATGAGGCTAAAAAAGGTTACGACTTTTCAGAGCCAAATTGGGAAGAATTTTATAATGTAATTAAAGGCAACGGCCCGTGCAATAAAGAGCGTTTAGAAGCCCGTAACAAAGCGCATAGTGATGGAGCATGGGTGCGTGAGGCGGCTCAAGCTTATGCCGAAAAGAAAAAAGAAAATATTTTAGCAGCTTAATACATTAATTATGTCGAAAGATTCTCAAGGCCCATTATGGGAAGTGTTTGTACAAAAAAAAGCAGGTCAGCCATTTGTACATTGTGGTAGTTTACATGCCTACGATAAAGAAATGGCTTTAGAAAATGCGCGCGATTTATATACCCGTCGTAGCGAGGGTTCTGCTTTATGGGTTGTTCCGGCTGCCGCAATTGTAGCAAGTTCACCAGAAGATATTGGCCCTTTCTTTGAACCGGCAAATGATAAAGTATACCGCCATCCAACTTTTTATCAAATTCCGGAAGGAGTAAAATATATTTAAATATGACCACACAAGAAGCCTTATTTAAATATACACTTCGTTTAGGAGATACCAGTTTAATATTAGCGCAACGCTTATCAGAATGGACATCTAAGGGCCCTTTTTTAGAAGAAGATTTAGCGCTTACCAACATTGCCTTAGATATTTTAGGCCAGGCAAATTCTTTATTAGAATATGCGGCAAAAATTGAAGGCAAAGGCAGGAGTGCAGATGATTTAGCGTTTTTTCGTAACGAACGTGAATTTTATAATACATTGTTAGTTGAACAGCCAAATGGCGATTATGCACAAACCATATTACGCCAATGTTTTATTGATAATTTTGATTTACTGTTTTATCAGGAGCTTGCCAAAAGTAAAGATGAAACGTTGGCTGCCATAGCGGCAAAATCAATAAAAGAAATTACGTACCATGTAAGGCACACATCATCATGGGTTGATAGGTTTGGTAATGGTACCGAAGAAAGCCACACACGCATACAGAATGCACTGAACGAATTGTGGCGTTTTACCGATGAGCTTTTTGAGATGAACGAAGTGGATGCGGTTTTAATAAAGGAAAAAATTGCTGTTGACTTACAAATTTTAAAACCTATTTGGAAAAAACAAATTGAGGCTACATTGCAAAAGGCCAACCTAAAGTTACCTGAAACAGTTTTTATGCAAACAGGCAGCCGCAATGCAAAACATACCGAGCATTTAGGTTACATTTTAGCAGAAATGCAATATTTACCACGTATGCACCCAACTGCTAAGTGGTAATAATTTTAAGGCTATGCATAAAAAATTTGCAATAATTTTTTTATTATGTTGTAATGCAATTTTTTCGCAGAGCTATTCATACCAAATAGGTTTATTAAAATATAATGGTGGTGGCGATTGGTATGCCAATTTAGAAACCTCGTTACCCAACCTGATTAAATTTTGCAATCAAAACCTTAAAACCAATATTAACCCTGAGCAAGCTATTGTTGAGGTTGGTAGCCCCGAACTTTTTAACTACCCGTTTGTGCACATTACAGGGCATGGCAATATTATTTTTAGCGATGCCGAGGCAGAGAACCTAAGGAAATATTTAATAGGGGGTGGCTTTTTAGAAATATCAGATAACTATGGGTTGGATAAATTTATTCGCCCGCAAATGAAAAAAGTTTTTCCTGAATTGGAATTTGTTGAACTCCCGTTTTATTATCCCATCTATCATCAGAAATACAATTTTGATAAGGGCTTGCCAAAAATTCATGAACATGATAATAAATCTCCGCAGGGCTTTGGTATAATTTATAAAGGCCGTTTAGTTTGTTTTTATGATTACGAGTGCGATTTGGGCGATGGCTGGGAGAGTTATGAAGTACATAAAGATAGTGAGGAAGCTCATGAAAAAGCTTTGAGAATGGGAGCAGACATTATATCGTATGTGTTTTTAAATGGAGTATATAAATAGTTAAAAAATCTTATTTATTACCTTGCATGTACAACAAGGTATAATTATTGCAACCTTTGCATATAAATATGAATCGATTTTTAGTATACATTTTTTTCTGTGTTTGTGTAACGGTAAATTTGTTTGGGCAGGACGATTCGCTTGCTCCATCACTTGCGCCCGATTATGTATTAAAAGATGGGGTATATCTGTCGTTAAAAGATTTTCAAACCAATAATCCTTTACCAAAAGAAAACATTGTAATATCGGGTGATAAAACGCAATCTGATTTTATATCTAAAACCTTAACCGAAAATAAAGAAATTATTTTTAGCTATAAAGATTCAAAGTACCGTGCACCCGTTGATAATATATGGGGCTATTGCCAAAACGGAAACATATATGTACAATTTAAAGACCATAAATTTTGGCGTATAACCGTGTTTGGCAGTATATCTCATTTTATAGCAACCGTAGTTGTTACGCGTTATGTAAGCAACGGATATGGAATTGGCTACGGCGGTGGTTTTTATGGCGGTATGGGTCCATATAGTGGCATGGGAGGCGGTTATACCCCTGTTAAACAAACTGAAACCCATGAATTTTTATTGGATTTTAAAACAGGAGAAATTGTTGAATGTACTCCCACTAATTTAGAAGTTATTTTAAGCAGAGATATGCCTTTGTATGAGCAGTATATGAAAATTAAAAAGCGTAAGCGTAAAGATTTTATGATACTGTATATACGCAAATACAATAACGAACATCCAGTTTCTTTTCCAAAAACTACAAATTAGGCAACTTTACCCCAATTAATATTTGTCCGGTTCTGACGGATTAACTGCCGGTTTAAAATCTGATTTTCTGCTTTCAACAATTGTGGGTCGGCATCTAAAATTTCACTGGCTACTTGCCTTGCCCATTGCAGTATTTGTTGATCTTTAGCCAGGTCGGCAATTTTTAAATTAAGTATGCCGCTTTGTTGGGTGCCTTCAATATCTCCGGGGCCACGCAGTTGTAAATCAACTTCGGCAACCTCAAAACCATCATTTGTACGGCACATGGTTTCCATACGTACTTTACCATCTTGCGATAGCTTGTAAGAAGTCATTAACACACAATAGCTTTGGTCGGCACCGCGCCCAACCCTGCCACGTAATTGATGCAGTTGAGATAAACCAAAACGTTCGGCATTTTCAATAACC
>DATFTU010000527.1:0-4000 GCA_035261565.1 Bacteroidia bacterium | reverse complement strand
AGCCCGTTTGGCTTTTTGCTGGCGTGCACTGGTCCAAAAATCGGCATAATTTTCTTCCACCATTTTCATAAAATCGGGTAACGATGTGTTCCAGTTTAACTCATAGGTTTCGGGCAAAAATAAGCAACGCAGGTTTTCGTTCGTAAAATTATATTTCTCTCTAAGTGATGTGTTGGTTTCAAAAAAAGTTTCCAGTTCTTCTTCACTAATTTCAAGCTT
This sequence comes from Bacteroidia bacterium, assembly GCA_035261565.1. Classification (GTDB taxonomy): domain Bacteria; phylum Bacteroidota; class Bacteroidia; order B-17B0; family Aurantibacillaceae; genus PALSA-968. Next base: position 3,781 of record DATFTU010000527.1, on the reverse strand, counting down.
ATCGGCTATTTTTTTTATAATATCATCATTTGTATGGTCGGATGAGTTAAAGGTTAGTTTTACTTTTTCCTGCTTGCCGTTTTTAATGCTGTTTATAAGCTGGCGGTTGGTCATGCCGGCAATTACGCGGTATCTGCCCGGTTTAAAATTGTTTTTTAAATCATACGCTTTAGCCAACCATTCAAACGTTTTTTTATCCTGCAAAATATTTTCCTCTTCCAGCATGGCAATCATATCATCGTATGTAGCTTTGGTTGGTATGTATATAAACTTATACTTTTTACCGTCTAAATAAATATTAGGCTTTAAAAAAGCTACATACGAGCTATAACCTGCAAATAGTAAAACAGCTAATGTTATTAATTGAAATACTCTTTTTAAAGCCTTACCCGATTTTTTAGCACACATGTTACAAAGATAATTTTAGAAATATAATTACGCTTATTTTTTACTTAAAATAAAAACACCCACACTACATTGCAGGCATTTTTTATGCGAACAATAGTTGTTGTTTAATTGTATTAAGCCTTGCGAATGCCCCGCATGTTTTGGTTTGAAAGAAATATCTTCGAAACGCCCGGTAATATTATTTTTTTCGGGCTTTAACCCGTAATACCATTTAACGGCTTTATCCATATGGCTTTCATCCTTTTTTGTTTTTCCGTAAAAAAATAAAAGGGGGCATACGGTGTTTATAATAATATTCTCTATAGATGATTTGCCCAATACTTTTTCTTTTAAAATGCTTTCTTCATCAAAGGTGTAATGGGTTTTCCAGTAACCGGAAACAGATGTTTTAAAAATATCCTTCACTTTATCTACCGTATCGGCTTCTATAATTTTTGAAAACGTATGCTGGTATTTTAAAATAAAATTTGCCAACTGCGCCAAACGTATTGTTGGAAAATTAAGAGGGCGCAACCTTAAAAATTTTAATTGGTGTGGTATGGGGGTTAAGTTGTATTTATGTTTTAAATACGTGTATTCTTTAAACAGATTTTGGGCATAATCATCTTTTAAATTGTTATGTAACAAACCACTTTGCCCAAACAGCAAGGCCTCTGTTTGTGTAACAGAGTTAGCATGCTTTAGTAATGTGTTTAAGGGAATTGATTTACCGAGCTGCAAAAAGGCATCGCTGTTTATATGAAAGCCAAAGTTTTTGCAAAGCAGCAGGTAAAAAGTTTCATCCCAATTGTTTTTGGTAAACGTAAAAAGTTCTTGTATAAAAGAGGTTTTGGTTTCCAGGCGTTCAATTAAAACACGCTCTAACCAGGGTTCTTTAATAATATCGGGTACATCATTAAATAAGGTACCGCATGGTATGGCTTGTTTGTTTTGATACAGGTTTTCGTATTTATGTAAAACGCCTTCTTGCAGAAACTGTTTTAACTCAAAGCAGGGAATGGGTTGTTCTTTTGAGTTATAAATTTCTTTATCATGCTCATAAACCACATGCAATATCACATTATCATACGCCTTATTGGTATGGTGGTTATGCAAAAACCAATCAGATGATTTTTTATGAATCTCTATGGTTCCTGCCCACTCGGCATCAGCTAATTTTATGCGTGCATTGGTAAAATCAGGCCCGGCATTAGTATTATGCTCACCATGTTTTATTATGTGCAATTCGGTATTTGCAGTAGTGTAAAGAGGAACAGGTTTTAGTAATTTGTATTTCCAGATAAAATGAAGCAGGTCTTCGGTCATAGCCACATGTTTAGCAAAACAATATTAGCTATTTTTTCAGTAAAACTACAGGGCAATTTCTATCTGCCGCTCTTCCATCATTTTTTTAAGGTTGATGAGTGAGTAACGCATACGCCCCAGGGCTGTGTTTATGCTTACATTAGTCATATCCGATATTTCTTTAAAGCTCATATCGTAATACGCGCGCATAATTACCACCTCTTTTTGCTCGTAAGGCAATTCTTCTATTAACGAGCGCATGGTTTTTTTGATGTACCTTTTTTCTTCGGCACTACGGTCGTCGCTTTCTATTTTAAGGATAGAAAAAATATCCACCTCTTCGCCATCTTCGTTTACCACGTTAGGCACAGTTTGCATTTTTTTGTTTTTACGGAAATAATCAATTACCAAATTGCGGGCTATACGTAATAGCCATGCGCTAAACTTTCCGTCTTCGTAATAATTGCCGCTTTTTAGCGATTGAATTACTTTTACAAACGTATCCTGAAAAAAATCTTCGGTAAGTGTTCTGTCTCTTACCAAAAGATAAATGCAGGAATAAACTTTTTGTTTATGGCGCTTTATTAAAATGGCTAAGGCTTCTTCGTTTCCCTTTATATAAAGGTTAACTAAACGGTTATCATCCAGGTTTTGAATAGACATAGGCTTCGCTTTTTACTTGTTTATTATTAAGTGTAAAAAGTAGATTTTTGCCTATGCGATTTCCGTTTTTAAGGGTTTTTAACTATGCAAGTATAAGAATAAAAATTGAAATGCAAAAAAATTTAACATTTCAGTATTTACTACGGTATTTATTTAGCTATGTAATCGAAGATATTAAAGGGGACAAAGTATAATCTATCAGCACCATTGGAGTATTGGGTTAGTACTTTTTGCAGGCTTTGTAAATTTTGCTTTTCGGCAAACCCGGTTGGTACATTATTCCGTTCGCTGGTAAAATACAGCGTGTTATTTTTCACATCTACAAAAGGACAATAATCAATTTTGGTTGAATTAATTTCTTTACCCATATGTTGCGCTTTGGTAAATGCGCCGCTTTTATTTTTTATACTAATATACATATCGCTGCCCCCCATATCATCTGCTCTGCCATAGGAGGTAAAAATTATAAACGATTCATCAGGCGCTACAAAAGCATTAAACTCATACGTGCTTGAGTTTATGCTATCGCTAACTGTTTGCGCGGTTTGGTAAGCTTGTTTATCATAACGAGCAACATATATATCCTCTTTATGGACATCATCTGTAAATCGTGTAAAATATATATTGCCTGATAAAGCCACCGAGGGGTAATATTCGTCTTTATCTGTATTGATGGCTGAGCCCATATTTATGGGGTTAGCCCAAGGGGTTTGTTTATTTTTTCTTTCTACAAACCAAATATCCACATCTTTAGCTTTGGTTGATGTGGCATTTACCGGCCTTGCCGATGCAAAATATAATTTAAGCCCATCGGCAGAAAAAAATGGCTCGAGGTCGCGATATTGCCCTGAGAAAGAAGCCACTTCAGGTGCGCTCCACCCCTTTGTGGTTTTTTGCATGTATAAAATACCTGAAAATTCTTTTTTGTTGCTCTCATAGGTAAAGTATATTTCTGTCCCGTCGGGCGATAGAGCCATATCCCTCACATTATAAAACTTGCCAAGCACTTGGGGCATAAAAGGCTCAACTTTATTTTGCGCTATTAACCTAATAGAAAAAATAACGGTTACGGTTAGTATGTACTTTTTCATATTTATTTGCTACAGTTGCTTATTATTTTCAGCAAAGTATTTTCGGCTTGCTCCATTTCTTTTTTAGATACACCATCTAAGGCAACAGCACGGTATTTTACTGCCACGCGGTTAACTTTACGTATAATATTAATACCATGTGTAGTAACTTTTAAAGAGGTCATTCGCTTATCGGTTTCACTAAAACTTTTTTTCAGGTACTTATGTTCTACCAGTTTTTCTATAATACGGGTAACCGAGGCATCATCTTTAAAAACATAATGGGCAATGTTAGCCTGGCTTATGCCCGGCTGCTCTATTATGGTATTTAAAACCAGCCATTGGTCAATAGTAAT
>DATFTU010000526.1:0-2346 GCA_035261565.1 Bacteroidia bacterium | reverse complement strand
CAAGCTCTTTTATCATCCCCTCTAACCGTTTGTTTTGTTGTTCAATTTTTCTGTTCCTTTCGTGTATAAATGATTCGCCTATAACACACATAACATAGTCAAATAAAATATTCATTCCGTTCCCAACCGAAGAAATTTTTTCAGGCTCGCTGTCATATAACCTCTTCATAATAGGTATATAGTACCTGCGAACCATACTTACTACTTCATACCAAGCTTTAAAATCGAGCCCCATGTGTGCATATTGCACGCCTTGCATCATTGAATATTTAATATAAGGCTCCCAAACATCTTCAAAAATTGCTGCGCGCAAAAGAGCATCAGATTCTTTATTGTTAGCTTCCCTTATTTCTTTAGGAATGTTTTTAATAAGATTTCCAAATATGGGATGGTTTTCAAATTCCTTTAAAGATTTTTCCTGAATTTCTTTTTCGTGTTCTTTTGAAAAAGCATAATACAACTTAATATCTTCTTTTTCCTTATCGGAGAATGTTGGTAGTATATGTTTAAAATTAAAATTATGAAACATACTATTAAGTTTAGGTTTCTATTAAAGTTACAAAATATCATCCGCATATTTAGTTTATTCACACTATTTAACAGCAAAAAAGCCGGGGTTGAATTTAGGATAAGAATTTTTTTTTCATTAAATTAGTATGTGGCTATGAACTAAACTTCTAAACCAGAAATCATGGAAACAACGTTAAATTTACCCATAAAAATTTTATATGTTGAAGATGATTTAGTGGATCAAAAAGCTTTTCAAAGGCATATTAAAAATGGAGATTTTAATTTACAATATGAACTTGCATCATCAGTAAAAGATGCGAAAGAATTATTATCACACAACAATTACGATGTTGTAGTTACTGACTACCTTTTAAAAAATGAAACAGGGTTCTCTATTATAGATATAGTAAAAAATGTACCCGTAATTTTTATTACCGGCCAGGGAGACCAGTTAACTGCCGTTAAGGCTATGAAAAAAGGAGCTTTTGATTATATAGTTAAAGAATCTTCGGGACATTATTTAGATTTACTTACTACTACTATAGAAAAAGCTTTTACATTTAACAATACGCATAAAAAACTTGAGGAAGCCGAACAGGAAATAAAAAAACTATTATGGGCATTAGGACAAATAAACAACTCAATTACAATACTTGATAAAGAAGGAAAGATTGAATGGGTTAATAAAGGCTTTGAAAATTTATTTGGTTATACATTAAATAACGTAAAAAATAAAAGTGCCTGCGATTTGAGAAGAAAAGACATTAGCAAAAACAAACTGGAGAAATTTTTTGCCAGGGCATTTAAATACCAAAATATATTAACCTGCGAATCGCAAATAACAAACAATAAAGAGCAAACACGCTGGATATACACAACCATGACTCCGGTAAAAGATGAGGACGGCAACCTTATTAGAATTATTATAGTTGACACCGACATAAGCGAAAAAAAGAAAATAGAACAAGAGCTTATTAAGGCAAAAGAAGAGGCTGAAGAAGCCGCCGTAGCTAAACAGCAATTTTTGGCTAACATGAGCCACGAAATTCGCACGCCTATTAATGGTATTATGGGGATGATGCACATGCTGGAAAATACAGAACAGGCGGAAACCAGGAAAAAATATCTACAACTTGTTAATTACGCCTCCAATAACCTATTAAATATTATAAATGATATTTTAGATATATCTAAACTTGAGTTCGGCAAAATGGTTATTGAAAAAAATGAATTTAATTTACCCGAGCTTGTTTTAGGCATAAAACAATCTATGCAATATCAGGCCGAACAGAAAGGGCTTGAGCTAAATTGTGAAATTGATAGTGAGGTACCAACTTTTGTATATGGAGATTCTGCCAGGTTAAATCAAATACTTATAAATTTAGTAAGCAATGCCTTAAAATTTACCGAGAAAGGTTACGTAACGATTTCACTAAAAGCAATTTCAAAAACAGATACCAAAGTACAATTATTATTTATCGTATCTGATACCGGTATTGGAATTGCAAAAGAACACCAAGGCCATATATTTGAATACTTTCACCAGGTTAATTCCGATACAACCCGTCAGTATGGAGGCACCGGTTTGGGGCTTGCCATAGTAAAACGTTTAGCCGAAATTCAAGGAGGGAAGGCATGGTTTGAAAGTAAAGAAAATGTTGGCTCAGAATTTTATGTACAGATGGAGTTTGAAATAGCAATAAACAAGAAACAGATTGTTAAACAACCCGCAAGCCTTGAAGATAATTTTTTAAAAAATAAAAATATTTTGCTGGTAGAAGATGAAACCCTAAATCAAATGGTGGCTAAATATTTATTAGAAAACGAGCTTGGGGC
>DATFTU010000525.1:0-8777 GCA_035261565.1 Bacteroidia bacterium | reverse complement strand
CACTTACCGCCGGCGTGCCTTTTACCAAATTATATAGCTGATATAGTAAAATGGCTACCAGTATAATATCAAAGCCATCAATCCATCTAAAGGTTATAAATAATGTAGGTAAATGCGGCAGCACGTTTAGTAATTAGTTTCGTTAATAATATATAACGGACGCTTGCGTATATCGGTTTGCAGTTTACTAATGTATTCGCCGATAATGCCTAAGCAAATTAATTGCACACCGCCAATAAACGATATGGCAATCATTAACGATGCCCAACCCGGCGGTAAACTATTTTTAAAAATAAAATACGATACCAAGGCATATATAATTAATAACATAGATATGCCCGATACCACAAAACCCATTATAGTAGCCAAACGCAACGGCGCATTTGAAAAACCGGTTATGCCATCAAACGCCAGTTGAAATAATTTTTTATAGGTATAACCCGGTTCGCCTGCTGCACGCACATCTCTGTCATACTCAACAAAAGTTTGCTTAAAACCAAGCCAGGCAATTTGCCCGCGCAAAAACTTATGTTGCTCGGGCATATTTTTTAAAACCTCCGCCACCTTGCGGGTCATCACTCTAAAATCGCCTGTATCTAAAGGCACATCAACGTTTGATATGCGTGCCAGTAATCTGTAAAAAGTTTTGTATGCGGTTTTCTTTATAATGCTTTTGTCTTTTCTCGACCTACGCTTTGCATACACCACTTCATTACCTTGTTTAATCAAACCAATCATTTCTTCAATCAATTCAGGCGGGTCTTGCAAATCGGCATCAATAATGGCAATAATATTTCCTTTGCATAAATCTACTCCGGCTGTAACGGCTATCTGATGGCCAAAATTCCGGCTAAAGTCAATATATCTTACTCTGTTATCGGTTTGTGCTAAGGCTTTTATTAGTTGTATTGATGCATCACGGCTGCCATCGTTTACAAAAACCAATTCATAAGGCATCCCTATTTTTTCTACTACAGGGCGCAAGCGTGTAACAAGCGTCGGAATGTTTAATTCCTCGTTATAAATAGGTATAATAACCGAGAGTTCTATCATACATTGCTTACTTTGAGATTAAGTTTTACCTATAACAAAGCCTTACAAATATAGTATTTTTACTGTTTTGCATTTGTTGCTAATTGTTGTGTTTTTTCGCAAATTTATACACTACTAATCTTTTGAATTTTGAGAAACCTATTTTTACTATTTATATTAGCCAGCAGCGCATTAACTGCGCAAATAAAATACGACACCTTAATTAAAACCCCTGCCTACGATTGTTATTATAGCTATTTGCACAAAGCACCTATAATTGTTTGCTATAAACTTTATAAAGGAGGAGGTGATTGCAGTAGAACCGAAAATCATTTCAGGTTTATAAATACCTTAGGGTTTGAAAACGAAGCAAAGCCTAAAGACTATTCAAAATCGGGTTACGATGAAGGGCACATGGCCAATGCAGAAGACTTTGCCTTTAATTGTACTTTGGAAGAAAGCACGTTCAGGTTTTATAATGCAGTACCGCAAACACCTGAAAACAACAGAGGAATATGGAAGCATTACGAAACCGAAACCAGAAAACTAAGTCAAACAGATAGTTTGTTGGTTATTTGTTACAATCACTTTAGCGTAGATAAACTAAACAGCAGAATAGCTATACCTGATACAAATTATAAATTTGTTTATTCGCTTACCACACGCGAGTTGCTTTTAGCCATTGGCATTTGCAACAATTCTCAACCCATAGAAAGCAAACCCAGTAAAGAAATTGAAGATAAACTGCGTAAAGTAGTTAAATAATATTTTACTTAACAAATGTTATTTTAAACTTTTCATTTACCCCTATTTTATCTGCATTAGCAAAAAGCTGTTGCGTGTGTTTATCAAGGCTTAGGTACTTACCATTACAAGCTTTAATGGCTACAAAATCATTATCAAGGTTTTGAAGTGTAAAGGTTTCCCAAGCATCTATATTAGTTTTAGCAGAAGTAATCTCTGTTTTATCACTTAATTCTGCCGACAAAAACTTATTCTTATAGGAATAAATGGCTATTTTATTGTCATCCAGTTGAAGCATGTAAAACGTTTCCCAGGCATAAGGAGCTTCTCTGTTTGCAAGTAGTATTTTATCTTCATCTCCACCTGCACAAATGTATTTTCCGTTAGATGCTTTTAAAGTAATGGCTCTTTTATTTCGGCATATAACTCTGGCATTTGTTTCAGCAACTTCATTTATTAGCACATTAGATACTGCTGCCGTAGCATTTAATTTTTCCATCCATAACGAATTGCCCTTTATGATTTTTTGTACAGCATCTATAATTGCAGGATTAGATACGTTATTATAATAATAATCTGTTATTCCAAATGGAAACCCGCTTAAGGTACTTATATTACCGTTTAATAAAACAATATCTGCCGTTTCTAATTCATGCATAATATTAATGTCTTTTAACGGAACGCCTGCCACATCTCCAATGGGAAAAGAAGTAGTAGCAAAATAGTACCAAAACTTTGAATCTTCAGTAAAAATATTCATTAGCATTTTTTGGTGTTTTATTTGCCAAAAATAACTATCTCCAATTATAATTACTTTTGGGCGATAGTTTTTACGTGTTGAATCAAGCATTTTTAACTTTGGATATACATATTGAGATTGACCTAAACTAAAAAGTAAATTTAAAGAGGGTTCAAAATCGGCATCAGATTCTCTTGCCGTATCAGACATTTCAATTCCAATGCGTTTATACTTTGGGATAGGTTTATTTACAATATTTTCAATATAATTTACCAATGTATCCTGTGCAATAGATGCTCCATACATACACCAATGAAATCCTGTTTTTGTAAACAATGGGCCTATTCCGTTCTTTTTAATCTGTTTAAAATATGCGCAATAATCAATAACAGGAATATGGTACTTTTTATATCCTTCTATAAAATCATCGTAATCGGTTTGATTTTTATATTTGCCTTTATATTTCGATGGAAGGAATTCGGGCAGAACAGTTTCTTTAGAGGGTATAAGCAAAACAATAAGGTGCCCGCCATTGCTTTCAATCTCCTCTTTTAAAAAATTTATTTTTTTTAAAGTTGCTTCATTTTTTTCTTTTCCATTATAATCAATTCCTAACGTCTTATTTATAGACCCAATACTAAAAATATAACCATTTTTTCCTGCAATATTATCTTCAACACTTAACTCTTTAAACAAAATATAATTTACACTATTCTTTATTTTAATTAATAACCCTTTAAACCCAAACATGTAATTTTTATATTTTTCGTACTGTTGTTGAAAAGATAAATTACTTAACGAGTCGATTGAAAATTTAGGCTCTGTGGGTTTTATAAATGCCCCATTTAATTCAGGTTCTTTAATGAATTTTGTTTGTTCCTGAATAAATGGCAGCCAAAGCAGCGCAAAAAGAAAAATAAATAATATAATTTTTATTTTTTGCCGCATTCCTAAAATTTAAAATAAATAAACGGATTAAAATCGCTTGACGTTATCTCGCCTATACAAAGTGTTAGGTACAAAATAATTAGTATAACATTAATAACCGTGCGTTTTAAATTTATGTTAGAGTGAGTTGGCACTTCAACTTTACCGGCTTTATAAAACAAAGGTGCAAACGATAAAAAGGCAGCTAATATTAAAATTGAAATTAAATGGGTAGAAAAAAAGGTTGCATTGCTGCTTGAAAAAGAAAACATTTTACTTATAAAACTTATAGCCTGATGCACATTTTGAGCTCGAAATAAAACCCAGCCTATTATTACTATAAAAAAAGTAAAAATTACTCTAATTAAAACTCCAATTTTTGCAGTTATTTTAAGCAGAAATAAACGCTCTATGGCCAGAAAAAAACCATGATAAGCACCCCACAAAATAAAAGTCCACTCGGCACCGTGCCATAAACCAGATATTAAAAAAACTACCCATAAGTTAAAGTACAAACGAACTTCGGATACTTTATTTCCTCCCAAGGGGATGTATAAATAATCACGCATCCAACGGCTTAAAGAAATATGCCATCTGCGCCAAAAATCAGTAATGCTTTGCGCTATATAGGGGTTGTTAAAGTTTTCAGGAAACGTAAAGCCCATCATTTTTGCAAGGCCAATTGCCATATCCGAGTATCCTGAAAAATCAAAATAAATTTGAAACGTGTATGTAATGGCCCCCATCCATGAAAGAACAAAATCTAATTCAGTATCCGGTAAGGCAAATATTCTATCAGCTTCTTTGCCTAATACGTTTGCAATAAGTACTTTTTTTGCCAGCCCTATGGCAAAGTGTAAAAAACCCAGTAACACTTCATCAACATTAAATCTTTTATCTCTTCCTTCTATTTGGTCTGAAATTTCATTATACCTGATAATAGGCCCGGCAATAAGTTGCGGAAACAGCAAAATATACAAGGCATAATCAGATATTTTTTTCATGGGTGGTTTTACATTTCTATAAACATCAATAATAAAGCTTAGCTGATGAAAAGTAAAAAAAGAAATGCCGATAGGCAAAGCAATATGTAATATATTAATAGAATTTACACCTAAAGCCTGCAGCAATACATTTACGTTATCTACAAAAAAATTAGCGTATTTAAAATATAATAGAAACGACAAATTAACAACAATCGAAAAAATTAATAACCTTTTTCGCGAAGTTTGTTCTTTAAATCTAACAAGTAAATGAGCGGCAACAAAGTTAAAAACAATGGTGCCCAGCAGTACAAAAACAAATTTTGGTGCACCCCATGCGTAAAATAATATACTGGCAAATACAATAAAATAATTTTTTAAAATAGTAGGCAGTAAAAAATATATGGTAAAAAATACAGGAAGAAAGTAAATTAAAAAAAAAGTACTGCTAAATAACACGTTGTATTAATGGGTTAAAATTTGATGCCGAATTTAATTAATGTTTTTTAAACTTGCCCTTAATAAAAAATTATAACGAACGTTTTAATACTGCTGAATACAAATTACAGGTTTTTATTAATCAACAATACCTTGCTTGTCAAAAGAAAACCTATAAGAAGTTGAAGATAAATTACGCAAAGTAGTTAAGCATTAAATTATTTTAGGATAACTAAAAAACCTCTCAATTTCTTGAAAGGCATTTTAATATTAGTACAAATAAAAAATTAAGCAGTTTGTTCCTGTCTGTTTTCTTTTCTCTTTAATATCAAAGCGCTAATTAAAGTAACTAATATACCAACCGGTAAAATTTCCATATACGTAAGCAGTATCATAAACAAAGGGTTTTTATACATCTCTTTATAATGTTGCATTTCCGCAATTTGTTTATCTATTTCTATTTGTGGGGCGCCACTTTCTTTCACCTGTTTTATCATATGTGCACCATACTGTTCCATAAAATCAGGAATAAAAAAATTAAATTCTACAGTCCAGGTAACAACATAAAAAGTTGAAGCAATAAGGGATATAAGCAAGCCAATTTTAAAACCTTTGCCAAAAGTAATCAGGCCGTTATTATATTTATCTCTAAAATTTTTAATGCCCACAAAAACAAAAGTAAAAGCAACAAGCATGGATGCGTAACCTAAAACCATGCCCCCCGAAAAATCGGAGTTTTTACTATATATTAACATACTTACAGCCATAAAGGCCGAAACAATAACCCCGGCAACGCTGCCAAAAACAATTACATTTTTTTTCATTTTTTAAATTTTTAATTGATTAATAATGCCGCAAAAGTAAACTCGTAAAAACCCATTTTCTTCATACTTTGGGGTGGTTTTAGCTCCTGTTTTTAATTTCATACTAAAGTATGAGTTTGTTTTATGATATGATATTCAATCGTTTAGCTTTTTCAATTGCTTGTGTTCTTCTTTTAACATCTAATTTTTCAAAAAGATTGGAAGAATGACTTTTTATAGTGTTAAGCGATACAAATAATTTTTCGGCAATCTCTCCATTGCTCATCCCATCCGACATTAATTGCAAAACCTCTAACTCACGTTTACTAATACCAAGTTTGTTACATTCCTTTTCATTAAAAACAAAATCGGGTGCTGCATTTATAAACACTTCTTTTTCTACTATTACAGTTTTAACTTTGGGTTTGGATAGTTTCAAAGCAAGCCAAATTCCTAACGACATAAAAATAAACGCAATGGCTCCTACATAAACTTCTAAAGCATGGTTAACAATCACAAAGCGATACTCTAACCATTTTAAAAAAATTAATAACAATGCCAATAAGCCGCCATATAAAACATAGAGTTTGTTTTTTGAGAAAAAAGCACCTGGCATGTATGTAATATTGGTAAAAACAAATATAATAAAAAAGCCTTCCATTGCTGAAAGGCTTAATTTTACTCGTGGGAACTACTGGGTTCGAACCAGTGACCCCCTGCTTGTAAGGCAGGTGCTCTGAACCAGCTGAGCTAAGCTCCCTTTTTTAAAGAACGAGGGCGCAAATATAATAGTTTTTTTAATCCACAAAATAAAATTAATATATTTTTAATCGGCAACATGTATTATCTTTGCACCCAAATTTAAAAAAACCTGTTTTTATCATGTCAAAACAATCTGGTAAAATTGCCCAAGTAATCGGTCCTGTAGTGGATGTACGCTTTGATTTAGAAGGAGGAAAACTACCTAATATTTTAGATGCCCTTGAAATTGTTCGCGGAAACGGACAAAAACTTATTCTTGAAGTTCAGCAACACGTTGGTGAAGATACTGTGCGCACTATTGCAATGGATAGCACAGATGGCCTTTGCCGTGGTATGGAAGTAATTTCTACAGGTGCGGGTATAACTATGCCAATTGGCGATAAAGTAAAAGGCCGCTTATTTAATGTGGTTGGTGAGGCTATTGATGGTATTAACACAGTAGCTAAAGATGGCGGAAACAGCATTCACCGTCAGGCTCCAAAATTTGAAGAACTTTCTACGGCAACTGAGGTTTTATTTACCGGTATTAAAGTAATCGACTTAATTGAGCCTTACGCAAAAGGTGGTAAAATTGGGTTGTTTGGTGGTGCAGGTGTGGGTAAAACGGTACTTATTATGGAGCTGGTAAACAACATTGCTAAAGCATACGCAGGTTTATCGGTATTTGCAGGTGTGGGTGAGCGTACCCGCGAAGGGAATGACTTATTGCGTGAGTTTATCGAATCTGACGTTATTAAATATGGCACAGAGTTTAAACACTCAATGGAAAAAGGCGGATGGGATTTATCTAAAGTGGATACCAAAGCTTTAGAAGATTCAAAAGCAACCTTGGTGTTCGGACAAATGAATGAGCCTCCCGGGGCACGTGCTCGTGTGGCTTTATCAGGTTTAACTATGGCTGAGTATTTCCGTGATGGAGATGGCACAGGCCAAGGAAAAGATATTTTATTTTTCGTTGATAACATTTTCCGCTTTACACAAGCGGGAGCTGAGGTATCTGCATTATTAGGCCGTATGCCAAGCGCGGTGGGTTACCAGCCAACCTTATCTACCGAGATGGGTTTAATGCAAGAGCGTATTACTTCAACTAAAAGAGGTTCAATTACATCGGTGCAAGCGGTATATGTACCTGCCGATGACTTAACCGACCCTGCTCCGGCAACTACATTTGCTCACTTAGATGCTACAACGGTATTAAACCGTAAAATATCTGAGTTAGGAATTTACCCAGCGGTTGACCCGTTAGATTCAACTTCTCGTATTCTTGATCCTAAAGTTATTGGCGATGCACACTATAATTGTGCTCAACGCGTAAAAAACATTTTACAACGTTATAAAGAGTTACAAGATATTATTGCCATTCTTGGTATGGATGAGTTAAGCGAAGAAGATAAATTGGTGGTACACCGTGCACGTCGTGTTCAGCGTTTCTTATCTCAGCCATTCCACGTAGCAGAGCAATTTACAGGTTTAAAAGGAGTTTTAGTTCCTATTGAAGATACTATTAAAGGCTTTAACATGATTATGGATGGTAAAGTGGATGAGTATCCTGAAGCAGCTTTTAACTTAGTAGGTACTATTGAAGATGCTATTGAAAAAGGTAAAAAATTAATGGCTGAAACAAAATAAAATGCATTTAGAAATCATCACTCCCGATAAAAAACTATTTGAAGGCGAAGCTAAATCGCTTACTGTTCCTGGTTCTGAAGGCTCTTTAGGTGTATTAAACAATCACGCACCAATGATTGCGTCATTAAAAAAAGGAAAAGTAAAAGTAATTACCGCCGCCGAAACAAAAAACTTTGATATTAAAGGCGGAGTAATTGAAGTGCTTAAAAACAAAGTGGTTGTTTTAGCCGAATAAATAAATTTTAGTAAAAATTAAAAGCCGTTTCAAATGAAACGGCTTTTTTTATGCGTTGTTTTTCATTTTCGCAAAAAGGCTTGTTTTGCCATAAAACATAGGGAGGAGTTTTTTTCGCAGTTTCTTAGCTCCTTTCCTATGAGTTCGTCCGGTTGAAACCATTTGGTACATAATGTACATAGTACATGCTAAAATGGTTAAAGGAATTACAATTAATTTAATTTCCATCTCACTTATTTCTTACTGCTAAAGCTACAAAAAATCATGCCAAAATGCAAGTTGCCCATCTATCAATATAACCCGTGGTATTTACTTACTCAACCCAGCTTTTGTAATATTTACCGTCATCAATTTGCACGGCGGTATCGCTAACTTTCAGCGGCCTAAACGTATCAACCATTACTGCAAGTTCTTCGGTTACTGTTTTTCCAATGCTGCGCTCCATGGCTCCTGGTGCAGGCCCGTGCGGAATGCCTTTAGGGTGT
>DATFTU010000524.1:0-3094 GCA_035261565.1 Bacteroidia bacterium | reverse complement strand
GAAGTATTTTTAATATGACCGTCGACGGTAAATTGAACAGGTGTTTTATGGTTTCGAAAATCCAAAAGAACAGAGCAAGCATCAGCCCATATATTTAAAAGGTTTATGTTAATCGTGCCTAATGACCGAATATTTTCAATGTTCATTACAAATAGAAATAATTATTTAAATATAGAGAAAGTTAACCCATTGTAAAACAAACGTACATTATTTAAATCATAAAAAAAATCACAAAAACTGTATATTTCTTACTCGTCTCCGATCTAGCTAATCGCTATTTTACAAGTAGCTCATTCAATTTCGATTTTATTAATCTCGCTCATTATGTGGATTGTTGAGTTTAAAGCGACTATAATTTTTTGATAGTGAAGTATATCTTCAAAACTTAGCTCACGGTCTTTGCGGTCTTTTAGCCATTTTTGAGCGGGTTGATAACCGCCTATATAAAACTCCCAAGCCTCAGCCGGAACTTTATCAAAGTATTGAGTATCGTTTATGCAAACTTTGCCGGCATCGTATTTTATTTTGCCAACTACATTATTGCCATCAATGGGGTATTTGGTAATGTATTTTTCTACCACATCGCTTTCTAACAAATGTATTTGGCGAAGCTCGCCGCCCAGTTTAACCAGTTGCCAAAATGTATTGACATCTTTAGGGTAAGGCACACGTGGGAAATCTATTTTTAAGAACTCCTTATACTTTTCTCGGTATGTTGGGCTATGTAATACAGCATATATGTAATCTAATATATCAATAGGTGCAAAGGTTTTTTTGTTTTGCTCTTTTTCTGCTACAAATTTTAAACCTAAACCTGTGGCTATTTGTGTAACAATTTCTTGGTTCAAATTGGGATTACGCTCAGTTGTTGCATCTAATGTTTGTTGGCCATTTGTATCAGGATAAAGATAAAGTGGAAAAACATTAGCGTTATCTAAACTTGAGCAAATGCCTTTATCTGTAATATATTTAGTTATAAAATAATTGTGTTCTTCCAACCTCCTACCAACTTTAACAGCAGCTAATCCTAAATTTTCTTTTTTAAAAAAGTGTTTCATAACTTCTCCCCTTGGCGTACAATGAAATCCTTTAGAATGACCTGTAAAATAAGTATACTTATCATCAAAAGGGCGATAGGATATTTTGATTATGTTTTTAAAATCTAAACCTGAAGACAATAAATCTTTTTTTGCAAGGGCAACTGTCCAATCTCTTACATCTTTTCCTAAATCAAATTTAATTCTTGCCTGCTCATCCTCCAATTTTAAAAATTCCTCTATAGTGTCTTTAACTTCATTCTCATTACTATGAATAGTAAAAGCATCTCGTGCAGTAGCTATACCCATTGAATTTACAGGGAATAAAGTGTTAATTAAAAACCCTTTATCAAACCCTATTTGTTCTTTAAAATCTTTTTCAACGAAAAAGTAGTTAGGTGCAACATTTGGCAGCTCTTTATATTTTATTGTTTTAATAGAATTTTGATTTAGAAAGTCATATTTCATTTTCCGTTTGCCATATAAATCAAAATGATAAACCTTACCTAATTCATTTCCTTTTTTCTTGTCAGTTTTTATAAAAAGGTTTATTGAAACACCTTGTATAATATCAAATACATTTTCATCTGATGAACCATTTGGAGAAAGTTCTTGCTTTTTACTATTACCGTGCAAATCAATTGTATAAATTTTATCGTAAGTTCTTAGCAAATCCCATCTCATGCCTCTAAAAGTTGGATTATCTAAAAAACCATGGGGATTAATAAATGCCAAAACACCTTCGCCATTTTTTTCAATAAAATGCTGCCCAAAGCGAATGAATTTTACATAATCATCATTAACAGATTTAGGATTACGCTCTTTTAGTTTTTCTTTTCCACCGGGTTCTTTTTTATAATCTTCCATTAACTTCATTATCCACTCACCTTTGTTTTTGCTTTCTCCGAGGTAAGGTGGGTTACCCATAATAACCATAACAGGTGTATCGCGTTTAATTTGGTTGGCTTCGTTAGCCTCTGCACTTAGCCAGTTGGCAAATAAAGTGCCTGTATCTTGGTGGTGTTCTTCTAATGAGTTGGTAAGGTAAATTTTAAAGCGTTGTTCGGTACTTTGTTTGTAGCCCGTTTCGGTTAACAGCATATCTAATTTTAAATGCGCCATTGCGTAACTTGCCATTAGCAACTCAAACCCATTTAGGCGTGGTATAAGGTGTTCATCTACATACTTGCTCCAAATGCCTTGCTGCCCTTCAAACTTTTTATTGTAAATGTGTTTTACCACCTCAGCTAAAAAAGTACCTGTACCTGTGGCGGGGTCAAGTATCTGCACTTTGTGTACTTCCTGCTCTATTTTCTTTACGTTATCACTATATCGTTTATCTGTTGCTTGCAAATCAACTTTTATTTTGACCTTGCTTGTATCTGCCAAGCCATCTTTTAAATTAAACTCGGTTTTTAAAATATCGTCAACAGCACGTACAATAAAATTTACAACAGGTTCGGGCGTGTACCAAACGCCACGTGCTTTACGCAGGGCAGGGTCGTACTCGCTTAAAAAGGTTTCGTAAAAATGTATTATAGGGTCGTTTGTTTTGGTGGAGTTGCCAAAGTTTTTTAAAAGTTCGGCTACATCGGTTGCCCTAAATATTTCCGCCAGTCCGTCAACAATCCAAACCAAGCGGGTATCTAAATCGTAACCCGCAATAAATTGAAATAGTTTACGTAAAAAGGGGTTTGTTCTTGGTATAAGTTCGGCAGCTTCTTGTCTGCTAAAAGTTGGTAAAGTAGGGTCGTGCAAACGTGCAGCAAACATACCATAAGCAATTGTTTGGGCGTATATATCAGCAAACTCCTTTGGTTTAATATCGTGTATTAAAATATCTTTAAAAGCATGGAGCTGCCCCTGTAAAGCGGTATCGGGGTTCAGGTTATCGGCTTCATCTTCCAGTAAAGATTTTTCAATTACTTCGGCTAACATACGCGCTTTACCGGCCATCATTTCTGCCAGTTTTTTAGAACTCTTAATGGTTTGTCCAACGTGTGTGCAAAAATCTTTAATTAGATTTGTAAACTCGGTATGGTTTTGGGCAAGTGGTT
>DATFTU010000523.1:0-3318 GCA_035261565.1 Bacteroidia bacterium | reverse complement strand
GAGGTTTTTATATAAAAATTCAAAGCCACATCCACTCATTGATGGGATACCTTATAGAGCAAATTACCTGACGCATATTGATACCATTGTTTTTGAGCTTTCGCAAAAATTGAACATCGACATAAAGGAATTAAATGGCTCTCTTGAAAGCTTAACACTTCTTGAACAAAAAATAAAGGGATTAAAGTTGGACCAATTTCAAATGGAAAGCCAATATTTAATTTATATAATGACCTATTGTGGTGAGGTAATAAAAAATAAAGTTGGTGGGAATTGGGTTCTAAATGTACTAAGTATAGAAGGAAAAGATGTATATGAACCGGTGATTAGAGTTAGGGACGACCGGGACTATTCTCCTTTATGGCCTATTGTTCAAGAAATTTCAGATAGACCTACATCGTTCTCGTTCAAAAATGCTATCGAGGGAGAAATGGAGAAATATAAGCTAATAGATATGATGCTTAAAAAAAACAAGTAAAAATAGGGGGAAGCATACGACTTCTTAAAGCATTAAACTTATGCCTTCAAGTTACCTTATATACCACCCCGAGCGCAAGGTAGCTGAAGTTGGCAAGTACAAAGTGCATCACGATATGTTTGGTGGCAATGAGGATCCATACATCTTAAACAAGCAGTTCCTTCACACATACTGCAACATTACACAACTATCCAACAATGAAGGAACTTACCGTTACGGCTTTAACGGTAAAGTGAAAAAATCTTTAAAATAACTATTCCACAGAAACATGGAAGCTAAGTGGGCTGGTTCTTATATTGAGTCTTTGTGGGTATGACAATTTCATACAGGCAAAATCTAAGTAATTTGCTATATTTAAAACACTAAAAGGTGTTTGTATGAAAAAACACATACTAATAATAACAATGGGTTTGTTGCTAAGCGCCTGCGATTGTAACCAAATAGCAAATGGTACAGTGGTTGATGCCGATACGCAAAAACCTTTAGATAGTGTGTTTGTATACAATCAAAACCGTTCTGCCAATAAAACATATACCGATACATCAGGTATTTTTATGATAGAAAGTATTTCAGGCGGGCTCTTTGGCTGCCCTCCCATGGAGGTGGTCGTAGAAAAAGCGGGATACGAAAAGCAAATACTTAAAATTAATTGCTGCGATATTGAAAACATTGCTTTAAAAAAACTAAAATAAGTGTGAGTAATAAAGCATATAAAATAAATACGTATTGCATTGCGGCAGTTTGGCTAACAAACGGCTTGTTTTGTAAAGTGCTTAATATGGTACCGCGCCACCAGCAAATAGTAGCTCAAATTTTAGGCAACACATATGCCCGCCCGCTAACTATTTTAATTGGCCTGTCTGAAATTGCCATGGCCACCTGGATTATAAGCGGCATAAAACCCCGTTTAAATGCCATTACTCAAATAGTCATTATAGCTTGTATGAATACTCTTGAGTTTTTTCTTGCTCCCCATTTATTGTTGTGGGGCAGGCTTAACGCTTTTTTTGCTTTTCTGTTAATACTTAGTATTTATTATAACGAGTTTTATCTTCGCAAAAAAGTAACACAACAAACCTGATATGTTTCCGGCTTTAAAAAATCATCCCTTTGCTGTTGAGGCTTTTTTTAAAAGCTCGTTGGTGTTTACGTTTGCGGTACCTAAACAGCAATTACAAAATTTAATTCCGCCCTGCTTGCAGTTAGATGTTTTTAATGATACCTGGGCATTTGTTGCCATTGCCATGGTGCAAACACAGGGTTTAAAACCCAAAGGCTTTCCTAAGTTTATGGGCAACAACTTTTTTTTAATAGGCTATCGTGTGTTTGTGCGCTATACAAATAGTGCAGGTAAAAATTTACGGGGCCTGTATATTTTAAAATCCGAAACCGATAAAAAGAAAATGCAATACATGGGCAACCTATTTACGCATTACAACTATACAACAACTGATATTACCCGGTTTGAAAACGAACACATAAAACAAGTCGAATCTCTTAAATCAAATTTTAAGGTTACTATAAATAATGTTGCGGGTGAGGTTGCACTGCCCCCCAATTCTCCGTTTACCAATTGGAAAGAGGCTCGCCGTTTTGCAGGCCCTTTGCCTTTTACGTTTACCTATAATGCTGATAAAAAAGAAGTTTTAATTATCGAAGGGGTTCGCCAAAACTGGTTGCCGCAACCGGTTGAGGTGGTTGATTATAACTTCTCGTTCCTTAATTCGCTCAACTTGCAAAACCCGGTGCTGGCAAATGCGTTTATAATTAAAAACATTCCTTACTACTGGAAAAAAGGTAAACTCGAAAAATGGATGAGGTAAGAAAACCCTTTCAGGGTGTGCTAAATATTATTCGCTTTAACTGGCATTTTTATGTCATAGCCTTGCTGGTAATTATAGTTGCATTTATCGGTGCCGGTTTTTTTAACCGGTTCACTCAAACAATAGTATATGCAATTGCATTATTGGCTTCACTTTCCATAAGCGTTTCTTTACTGGTTTCTTTATATGTGTACGATTTATCGGGTTTGTACAAATTCAGTTGCATAAATCCACAGCCTGCCGATAATGTTATTGTAAACATACATGCAGGTTTTGATGAAACAAGCGCCCTGCTAAAAAACAAATTTAAAAATGCCCAACTTATTGTATTAGATTTTTATGACCCTGTAAAACATACCGAAATATCTATTAAACGTGCCCGCAAAGCATACCCGGCTTTTCCGCAAACAAAAAGTATACAAACAAATAATTTGCAATTGCCTGCCGCGTATGCCGATAAAGTTTTTGTGATTCTATCTGCTCATGAAATAAGAAACGAAACCGAGCGGATTATTTTTTTTACCGAACTAAACCGCATACTAAAACCAACCGGACAAATATACATTACCGAGCACCTGCGTAATACGGCCAATTTTTTAGCATACAATATCGGGTTCTTTCATTTTTACTCAAAGCGCGTATGGTTTCATACATTTAAAAATGCCAACTTAACGCTTGTGCAGCAAATAAAACTTACGCCTTTTATGTCAACATTTATACTCACCAAAAATGGAAATTAATTTTAAAATAATCGGTATTCTGCTAATGCTGCTGGCCTTAATTCATGTGGCGTTTCCAAAATATTTTAACTGGCAAACCGAGTTAAAGCAACTCAGTTTAATTAACCGCCAAATGATGGTTATACATACACTCTTTGTAGCGTTGGTTGTTTTTTTAATGGGGCTTCTTTGCTTAACATCATCGGCTGATTTAATACATACAAGCCTGGGTAAAAAAATAACATTAGGTATGGGCATTTTTTGGTTAACGCGTTTTTTTGTACAGTTTTTCGGGTAC
>DATFTU010000522.1:0-5263 GCA_035261565.1 Bacteroidia bacterium | reverse complement strand
GTATTGGGTGTGTATACTATCAAAAGTATTGTTATAATAATAATTTTTATCCCAATGTTTTGTGTACCCATATGCATAGTTTGCAGCGGGCATTATTGCTTGCTCGGCCGTACCAACAACCCAATCGTTAGGGTTGTGCTCGTATACCATATTAACCATAAGGTTAACTACGCGTTGTTTAAAATTATCCGGAAAATAATTGCCCGTTACCGGCAGGTAACGCATATTTATATTGGCCGGTGTTGCGTTAAGTATGCTTGTTAGTGGGGCAGAACCAATAGTCATAGCTACACAGCCAGGCTGACTAAGAAAAAAGTTTACGCCTGTTTGTGCAATGGCTGTAAAAATTTCTAAATCATCTCTTCCTAAAAGTTTACATACTATTTTAAAAACAGAAAGCCCTTTTGATATTTTCCAACCGGCCGAAAAATATTCTACCCCGTTAGCACAGGCTTGTGCAGCCATACGCTCAACGGTAAATAAATCTTTATCAATACTTGTATCATTAACAATTGTTTTGCCAACAAGCCCACCACGGCTGGTTGTAACAATATGCATTTTTTCTTTAAATTTTTGTCCGGCACCAATTAAAGTTCTCATTTGAGCTGCATTTTCATCAGGCCCTGCAAAAATAGTAGGATGATCGAGTGCAATAATTTGCTGATACGTACCCTCTTTAATTATTTGTTGCAGCCAGCCGGAAGTTATAAGCCCACCAAAAGAACCCACAGTACTTGAAAATGTGCCATGTATAAATAACAATGTTTTAAGCTGACGGTCTGCATTACTAATTCCTGTTGCAGAAATATCATCAAAAGCATTTGTGGTGGCATTGTAACGCAATAGTTTGTGCGGTTTTTCTATACTTTTTAGTAAATCCTCCGGGTGTAAATTAGCATTTCTTGAAAAAATAATAACCTTTATAATAAAACGGTTTAAAGCAGATACATCATAAGGTACATCAAAAAAATAGTCTAATCTGTCGCGCCTGTTGTTATTATAATTTTCATTTTCTTGCGGCTGTATATATTCTAAATCTCCGCTTTGTGAAGTGGCATCATCACTGGTGGTGTGTTGATAAAATACAAGCGCACCCTGTCCGGGGTCAGTCATTACGGATAAGCGTAAATGTTTACCGGCAGGGTCGTCTCCAAAATTTACATTATCTAAAACAAGTACTTTCTCTAAAGCTTTTTTGCCCTGGGCAACAATTTCAGGGTGCAATTTTTTAAGCAAATCAACTTCTTGGCCTGTAATGCCGGTTGACGTATCATTACCCGTTCCCGAACAAATAATTTTTCCTGTCCAGTTAATTTCTTTTCCATCTTGCCTGCCAAGTGTTGCCCAAAAATCTTCAAGGGGGGCACTGGCACGTTTAAAAATTTTATCTTTTAATTCTTCAAGCCATCCTCCGGCACCTAATAAATGCTCTGGGTTTCCGATTGGGATAAACTGATAGCCCTCGTTAGTGGAAAGGAGGTTATTATTATTTATTTCGATAGTTTTCATAGTAAGTGAAAATATATCAAATAACTAAAATAAAAAATACAATAAATGCGTAAACCTTACATGTATTGCATATGCGTTAAATAATGGGTTAGTATAAGTTTAACATTCTTACTTAACATAATGTAAATTATAACAAAAACTTATAATAATTTAATTACCTAAAAATCACAAAATTTAAGGGATGAGATTTCAGATACAAACCTTCCATCTCTCCCTAAGGACTAATAGAATAGAATTACAAATTCGGGTTTTGGGATGCCCAATTAGGAATCGTATTAGACTATAATGTTGCCCAGAATAAATTTAGTAATTTTTAGGTAATTGATTTCTTTAAGGTGTTTTTGATTATAATTTCGATTATAGTTAAATAGCCACACAAACCCAGCAGTTTTCCATTAATGATAGGAACAGTAATAATATGCTCTTATTGTAACTTTATAGATAAAACTATAACAGGTACATTATTAGGTGGAATATTTGGTTATTCTTTAAAAGGAACATTCGATAAATCTTAAAAATATAGGAGATTTAAGTTATTAGTTATTCTAAGCTATTTAACATAATCTTTGAATTAAGAATTGCTGATGAATAAACCTACTAAAGGTTTACAGTCTTGTAGGAAAGTTTCTACTTACTGTTTACTTGGTTTATAAGCCAAATATCTTGCTTAAAATAAACAATACTTTTAGTATTATTAATTTATCAAGAAGCTTGATTAGATCTTTCATTCTGTGAAGAATTAAGTGATTAATTTTTATGTTAACTACTCTTCATCAGTAATTCTTATTTAAATTTAGTAAAAAGAAAGAAGTAATCAACGTTTTATCCGAAGCTATTTAGACATAATCTTTTTAAATTATAAAATCGGAATTGTTAATTGATGGCTTATCTTTTTTAGTTGTCGCTCCCAAGCGACTTGCAAACCATAAAATTATTATCCCACCCTCTTCCAAAGCTATTGAACATAATCTTTTGGGGAAATTATAACAAAAAGTTCATTATTTGCCTTTGGCGATTTTAGATGAGTTTTTGATTATAATTCCGATTATAGTTAAATAGCCGCTTCGGAAAAAAAATTAATAAGTGTTTTTATCTTGGCTTCTGTTACCAACTATATAAGGAAAACCTCCCTCTTTAGTTTCTAATTCATTTGCGCTCTTTATAAGAGTTAATTCACTTAAAAAAAATATAGCTTCATGCGGGGCTTGATTTTTATCAAACCAATAACATTTGGCTTTAAGCCCTTGAATAACAATGATTTTCATTTCAGGCGTGTTTTCATAATCAGTTTTTACGAAGTCGCCTTTTTTAAGTATAGTTTTTTCCATGATTTAGTGATGTTAATTTTAGTAAAGTTAATAATAATTACAAATCCGACAACAAACGGTTACAAATATAATTATCCGTACAAAGGCTACTTTATTAACATATTTTAAATACAAATACTTCTCTTTTAAAGTCGGCAGAAAAAGCCGAGTTCGTTCCTCCCACATCCTAAGCTATTTAACATAATGTTTTGACATTAGGAGGAGATTATAACAAACTGGTTAAGTCGGTACAAGTGGTACAGTGGTATAGTTTACTATAGTAAACTATACCACTTGTACCGCATACTTTACCAAAGCTTAAACACCTTTATTTAGGCAAACAATCATAATGGTTATAAAGCCAATCATTAAGGTGTAAAAAAATATTTCGCGGGTTTTGTTTGTTTGCAATTCCATGCTGTAAAAATTAATTGCGGTAATATTAAGTGTTTATGTTGCACTAAAAAATACAACTTTCGCAAAAATCTTACATAAGCCCGGAAACTGTGTGAATTTTAACAGTTAAAGGAGGAATTAATATTGTTTCATGGTTTTAATAGCCACAATTAAAACAATTATTGAAATTATAAGTATTCCATTAATTATGTAGCCTATTCGGGCATTCCTTTCTGATTCCTTTGTTTTCATGCAATAAAAATAAGTGCTTTTAATTGCCCCAACAATTACTTTAGACTAAGCATAAATTCTTAAAAGATGAATTTGTAATTGATTTCGACAAAAACAATTACTTTTTGCTTATAAGTTTTGAAACATACTTTCCTACAATATCAAACTCTAAATTTACAGTAGTGTTTACCTGTATATTTTTAAAATTAGTATGCTCGTGTGTATAAGGTATAATGCACACCGAAAAACTATCATCGTTTGAATTTACAACCGTAAGGCTCACTCCGTTTACAGTAATACTGCCTTTTTCTACTGTAATGTTGCCTTTGCCGGTATCATATTTAAAAGTAAATAACCAACTGCCGTTTAATTCCTGTCGCTCAATACAAACGGCAGTTTGATCTACATGGCCCTGCACAATATGCCCGTCAAACCTTCCGTTGGCAGGCATACAGCGTTCCAGGTTTATAACATCGTTTATTTTTAGTCCGTCAAGGTTTGTTTTATCAAGCGTTTCTTTAATGGCTGTTACTTTATAAACGGTATTTTTAATATCAACCACGGTTAAGCAAACACCATTATGTGCCAGGCTTTGGTCAATTTTTAATTCGTTTGTAAACGGGCACGAACAATAAATATGTAAATTATCCAGTTCTTTTTCCAGTTTTTCAACTTTGCCAATAGCCTCTATAATTCCTGTAAACATAATACTGCAAATATATCTATTTGCTTTTTCTTTCTTTAAAATAAACCATTATAACCGGTATGCTGGTTAGTATAATTAAACCAATAACTATGTAGCCCAAATAATTTTTTATTTCCGGAAACTCAGTTCCTAAAAAATAACCAATGCCTGCAAATGAGCCTATCCAGGCAATGGCCCCGGCAATATTATACAGCATAAATTCTTTTATGTCAACTTTTATTACGCCGGCAACAACAGGTGCAAAAGTTCTGATTATGGGTAAAAAACGGCCTAAAAAAAGAGTTGGCCCACCATATTTTTTATAACAATTGCGGGTTCTTTCCAAATGTTTCTTTTTAAACCACAAACTGTCTGCTCGTTTATAAAGCCCCTCGCCCACTTTTTTTCCAAAAAAATACCCAAATGTGTTCCCTATTATGGCAGCCAAACACATATATAAAATAAGTTCTGCTATACTTATGTGCAATAAAGTTTTATTAGTGGCACATAATAAGCCACTTATAAAAATCAGATTATCTCCGGGTAAAAAAAAACCAACTAAAAGGCCTGTTTCGGCAAAAACTACAAATAACAATAATGGTAGCCCAAGTTTTACAATAGATTCGGGGTTAGTTAGTTCTTTTAAAAATTCAAGCACTTCGCTCATGTAGTGTTCATCAATTCTTTTCAAATGTAGCTAAAGCATTTAATTATGGTAAATAAAACCTAAAAGGGTTTTACTTCGTATATCCCTAAAAATAAAATTAATTAAGTACTTTTACATCTTGTGCTAAAACCAATTGTTGGTATAATTATTGGTTAAGTGAATGGTTAGGAAAAAAATGGATAATACGGTTTATATAAATAAAATTGCCAAGTTTCTTCCCGGTAATCCGGTTAGTAACGATGAAATGGAAGAATACCTGGGGTATGTTGACGGACGAAAATCTAAAGCCAAAGCGGTTGTTTTACGCAACAATAAAATTACTACCCGTTATTATGCCCGTACAAAACAAGGCGTAAGCACACATACTAATACCGAGTTAACGGCAGAAGCCATTAAAGCTCTGTGCACCAATGGATTTACATTAGATGATATAGAGCTTTTAACAAGCGGTACCACCACCCCCGATCA
>DATFTU010000521.1:0-3283 GCA_035261565.1 Bacteroidia bacterium | reverse complement strand
TGCAAGATGGAAAGCGCTGAGGCAAAATTTTTAGATACATCTTTTATAACGCCAACAATGCCTTCGGAATTAATAATAGCCATATCGTGTGTGATGCCTTGTGCCGAGCCTATATTAATGGTTAAATAATTGCTGCGCAGGTTAACGCTGTTGTTTATTACTTTGGCCGCGTTGTAAATATATTTTTGTTTATACAGTGTGTCGTTTTTTACCAGCGATGCAATTTGAATTAACTCATACGAGCGCGAGCGAATGATGTTTAACAGGCCCGCATTTTCGCGAGCAAGTTTTTGGTTTTCTTCTCTTAAAGAAAGATACTCGCGCGTGTTTGAAATGGTTTGAAAAGTGTTTGCCGCTATGGCGTTTGATGAATTTAAAATACGCGAGCTTTGAAAATCGCGATTTTTAGAAATGAGAATGATGCACAGTATCTGCAAAAAAATAAACAGCAAATAATAATAGTTGCGTATAAGAAAATTGAGCAGCGTGCGCATTTGTACTTATTTGTACTGTTATGTACTAATTAAATTACTTGATAAGGAACGGAAAGCGGTGCGTATTTTTAAGTGCAATACCAGTGCCACGGGCAACGGCGCGCAAGGGGTCTTCGGCAATGTGTACCGGCAATTTTGTTTTCATAGAGATACGACGATCTAAACCACGCAACAACGAGCCACCACCCGCTAAATAAATACCGGTGCGGTAAATATCAGCTGATAACTCGGGCGGAGTCATTTCAAGGGCATTTAAAATCGCTTCTTCAATTTTTGAAATGGATTTATCTAAGGCATGTGCCACCTCAACATATGATACATAAATTTCTTTTGGGATACCGGTCATTAAATCGCGGCCATGCACCGGAAAATCTGCCGGTGGGTTTTCAATTTCGGTCATAGCAGCACCCACTTCAATTTTTACACGCTCAGCAGTACGCTCACCAATTAATATGTTGTGCTGACGGCGCATGTACTCCTCAATGTTAGCTGTAAAGTCATCGCCGGCAATACGAACTGATTTATCGCATACAATGCCGCCCAGGGCAATAACGGCAATCTCGCTGGTACCACCGCCTATATCAATAATCATGTTACCAACAGGCTCCTCAACATCAATACCCATACCAAGAGCTGCTGCCATTGGCTCGTGTATCATGTAAACTTCTTTTGCTCCGGCATGTTCGGCGCTATCGCGTACGGCACGTTTTTCAACCTCGGTAATACCACTTGGTATACAAATTACCATGCGCAACGATGGCTGAAAAAATTTGCGGCCGGGGTTAATCATTTTAATCATGCCTTTAATCATTTCTTCGGCTGCCTGGAAATCGGCAATTACTCCATCTTTTAAAGGGCGAATGGTTTTAATGTTTTCGTGCGTTTTACCGTGCATTTGCTGCGCTTGTTTGCCTACTGCAATTACTCTGCCCGTACTTCTATCAACAGCAACTATACTTGGCTCATCAACCACCACCTTATCGTTACAGATGATGATGGTGTTTGCGGTTCCTAAGTCGATTGCTATTTCCTGCGTTAAAAAATTTAAAAATGCCATATACTAATTTTGTTTTTATTAATGTTTAAAATGCCTTGTGCCTGTAAATACCATAACCATGTTATGTTGGTTACAATAAACAATACTATCTTTATCTTTAATGCTGCCACCGGGCTGTATAACGGCTTTAATGCCTGCCTTATCTGCAATCTCAACACAATCGGGAAAAGGAAAAAACGCGTCGCTTGACATTACGGCTCCGTTTAAATCGAACCCGAATTTTTTTGCTTTGGCAATGGCTTGTTCAAGCGCATCAACACGCGATGTTTGCCCGGTACCGCTTGCCAGCAGTTGATTGTTTTTTGCTAATATAATTGTGTTTGATTTTGTGTGCTTAACCAATTTGTTGGCAAACAGTAAATCGTTTACTTGTTCTTTAGTTGGTGTGCCGGTAGTTGCGGGCGTTAAATCTTTTTCGGTTTCGGTTTTTAAATCGCGGTCTTGCTCAATAACACCGTTTAGCAGTGTGCGGAAAGATTTTGTATTTGTTTTGTTTTGCTTTTTTACCAGAATGATGCGGTTGGGTTTTGTTTTTAAAACATCCAATGCTTTTGCATCATACCCCGGGGCGATGATTACTTCAAAAAAAAGTTTGTTTATTTCGTTAGCAGTTTCTTCATCCACCTTTGCGTTGGTAATTAAAATACCCCCAAAGGCCGATGTTGGGTCGGCATTAAGGGCAGCGTGCCAGGCGTCAACCAATTTGGTACGAGTTGCAACGCCACAAGCGTTGTTGTGTTTAAGGATGGCAAAAGTGGTATCGGTAAACTCTTCGATTAAATCAACGGCTGCATCAACATCCAGCAGGTTGTTGTACGAAAGCTCTTTGCCGTTTAGTTTATCAAACATGGCATTTAAATTGCCGTAAAAAACGCCTTGCTGGTGTGGGTTCTCTCCATAACGTAAAACATTTGCATTGTTTTGCGAAGCTTTAAACACGGGCAGTTTTTCATCTGCATTAAAATAATTGAAGATGGCCGAATCGTAATGCGATGACATGGCAAAAGCCTTAGCGGCAAATTTGCGGCGGTCGGCAAGTTCGGTGCTTCCGTTTTTTTGTTGCAGGAGAGAAAGTAATTCTGAGTAATCATTACGAGAAGAAACAATAAGCACATCGTTAAAATTTTTTGCGGCTGCACGGATTAGTGAGATGCCGCCGATATCAATTTTCTCAATAATATCTTCGGGTGATGCGCCTTTGGCTACGGTTTCTTCAAAGGGGTATAAATCAACAATTACTAAATCGATGTTAGGAATTTCGTGCTGGGTCATTTGTGCTACATCGCTTTGTAACTCACGCCGACCCAATATACCGCCAAAAATTTTTGGGTGCAGGGTTTTTACGCGCCCGCCTAAAATTTCGGGGAACGAGGTAAGCTCTTCAACAGGAACTACGGGAATGTTAAGCTGCTCGATAAATGTTTGTGTACCGCCTGTGCTGTATAAAACCACACCAAGCTGGTGTAATTTTTTAATGACAGGCTCTAAATTGTCTTTATAAAAAACAGAAATAAGTGCACTTTTAATTTGTCGGTTACCGCTCATAAATACTTAGCTAAAGGGCAAAATTAACTAAATAGAAATGGGTTTGGAAGCCATTTTACGATTGTTGAAAAAAGAGGGAGTTTGTTGAAAACGATGGGATTTTTGAATTATTAGAGACCAAGCATTTTAGCGCCTTTTTGGCCCATTATTTACAATATTTGTTTATACTAATACTTGCACCTTTTGA
>DATFTU010000520.1:0-3364 GCA_035261565.1 Bacteroidia bacterium | reverse complement strand
GTACCCGATGCTGCAAGGCCAATGGCGGTGTTGGTGTTTGCCCAGGCAAAAGTACTGGCAGGCGTAACACTAAAAGTGACAGGCAATACCGGTTGCCCACTACAAACTGTTTGGTACGTATTACCCAAAATAGTAACTATTGGGGTTGGCTCTACGGTTATGCTTGCTATTTGGTTTATGGCACAGCCGTTAGTATCGGTACCCGTAAGTGTGTACGAAGTTGTTACGGTGGGCGATACAGTAATGCTTGCCGTGGTTGCACCTGTGCTCCAGGTATAGGTTAAACCACCCGATGCAGAATAGGTTACCGCCAAAGGCGAACTTGGGCACATAACGATATTAGGCCCAGGCTGGGCCGGACCCATAGGCAACGGAGTGTATGAAGTAATAATACTTACTGCTTGCGGAATGGCTACAGTAGCTGTATTAACACAATTGTTTGTTGAAGTTGCTGTAACCGTATAATTTGCAGCGATGGGGGATACCGTAATAGTTGAAGCACTGAGGCCGGTAGGGTTCCAGGTATAAGTATTGGCCCCCGATGCGGTTAATGTGCCATTATAAACACTGCCGGTGCATTGCACGGAATAGTTTATGGCAACTGTTGGTGTAGGATTAACGGTTATGGTATAAATGGTTTGCGTGGTTGTTATACCCGGGCAATTTGCATTTGTAACACTTAGGGTTATAATACTTGTTTGCTGGCTGCTAACAACAGCGGCATTAAATCCGTTAATGCTTCCTGTCATATTACCTGAAGAGGCTGTACCCGAAGAGGCAAGTCCGGTTGAGGTGTTCGTATTTGTCCAGGTAAAGGTGCTATAAGGTGTAACATTAAAATTGACGGTTGATACCTGTTGCCCGCTACAAACCGTTTGATAATTATTGCTTATATAACCAATGCTTGGGCCGTTAAAAATGGTGGTATCTATAGTAACAAGGGGGCCGCTTGCGGGCGTTAGTGTTACACTATATGTACCGTTTACATTTGCCTGAATGGCCTGTAAAGTATTTGTGCTAATAATGCCGGGGCCGCTCCAGCTATAGGCATTGTAGCCGTTTGGGGCAGTAAGGGTTACAGTATCATTACAAATATTGGGGTGAGATAATGTAATAACCAGGCTTGTTTGTGCTGGTAACGTTATAGTTAGTATAAATAAACTGAAAAGGGTAATTATTTTTTTCATGCAAAATTTTTTGATATATAAAATTACAAAAAAAAATATAAATTTTAAGTTGTCATTTTTAATTGACCTATTTTAACAGTTAGGCTATTAATGCTGCACCACAAGTTTTTGCATGCTAACTCCTGCCCCACTCTTTAACTGAATGAAGTAAACTCCGTTTTCAAACATACTTGCATCAATAGTTGTTTTGCTTTGTATGGTTTGCGTTAAAACAATTTTACCTGATATATCAAGTACTTGCAGTTGTTGTTTATCATTATTTGAAACCTCAACCGTAAAGTTTTTTTGCGCAGGGTTGGGGTATATATTTAATGTGCTATTGTTAAATTGGTTTATGGATGTTGGTGTTGAAAGACATGTTTTATTAATAGACAAGGGTGCACTATTTACCTTACAAGAATCTATAGTATTATATATAGCGCTATCGTTAGAAAAAGCAAGGCTTGTAATAATAGGAGTAACCGAAAGCGAGTTTGTATTTATTATATGTGGGCTGTAACAACCTGCATAGACAGTGCCGGAAAGATCGGTGCTCATAAGTGTGGCTTGATTTTGACTACTAACAACACTAAAGCCTGATGTCAGGTAACCGTTACTGGTTTCTGTACAATCAAAAAATTTATAGGCCGAATTATAGTTGTTTATCCAAACGCCATGGCCTGTTGTATCTACTTGAAATAGTAAGCCGTAATAATTACCCATGTACCCTGCTATTAAATAATGATGGTCGGCAGTAGTGATTACACTTGTTGCGGCACAATCTCCGGTATTAATAACAAACTCGCTATCCCAATTTATATTACCTAATGAATCAATACTTAAAACAAAGGGCAAGGCATCTCCCACACTTCCCATTCCATCTTTACCTACAAAAATATAATCGTTTAAAAACCCATGTGTAATACAATTACCATTACCAACAATGGACGAAGGATGGTATTTGTTATCATAAGCCTTTGCCCATTTAAATTTACCGGCTGTATCGACAGCCAGCACAAACGGATAAAAGGCTCCTAACCCAAAGCTTTTGGTGTGCCCACTAATAATATAACCTGAATTAGAAATATTTGTAATTGAGGTTGCCACCTCATCGTTTGTGCCGCCTAAAGATTTTGACCAAATAAAATCACCCGTACTGCTAATTTTTACCAAACAAACATCAGTGCCACCAATATTAGCCGATACAGTGCTTCCTAAAATAATTATACTGCCATCGGGATTTTCAAAAAAATCTATTGCAATTTGGTTTGCAGCTGCGTTTATAGATTTACACCATATTACATTCCCCAAAAGGTTGGTTTTTACAAGCATCATATTCATATCGAACGCACCGTAGCTTGAAAAAGATACGGTACTACCCGCCATTAGTAAATTACCATCATGTAAAAATTTTACTTTCCTAAACTCATCATTAGAGGCTCCTCCATATGTTTTAGTAAAAATAGTATCGCCATATAAATTGGTTTTAAGTAACAAACCATCGGTTAGCCCGCTGCCAAACGCATCAGTATTGCCTACCGAGTACACTGCGTTGTTTTTAGAAACAGACGAGTACATTATTTGATTGCCTGTAGGGCCGTAATACTGGGTAATAAAGTCGGTTTGGGCTTTACTTTGGTTTATAATAAAAAAAAACAAACCAAACAATACTATTTTTTTCATAGGTTAATGCTGCATTACTATTTTTTGTATACTAACTCCTGCCTCGCTTTTTAGCTGCACAAAATAAACTCCATTTTCAAACAGGCTTGCATCAATAGTTGTTTTGCTTTGTATGGTTTGTGTTAAAACAATTTTACCTGATATATCAAGCACTTGCAATTGTTGTTTTTGGTTGTTTGAAACCTCAACGGTAAAGTTGCCTTGTGCGGGGTTAGGGTAAACTTTTACGGTGTTAGTAATAAAGCTTGTTTGTTTTATGCCATTGGTGTGGGCTACAGTATCAATATACACCACGTTAGAATCAACGGCGTAATTATTATTTACACTGGTTGGGTTTTGCACATCTATAGTTACCAGGCGTGTACTATCCATACCATAGTTTGGTATATCTACATAAATATAGTAACTGCCGGGGCTTACATGAGTAAATAAGTAAGCGCCACCGGTATCGGTGCTGGTGCGTGCCGCACAACCTCCGCCGGGGTTTTTACCCAGCTTAACATCAATGCCTTTTA
>DATFTU010000519.1:0-7165 GCA_035261565.1 Bacteroidia bacterium | reverse complement strand
ATCAGCATCTGATCCATCTTTTGATAAAGAGATATTTTTATAGAATCGTTTAAGCAATTGCGTGCCTGCTCGTAACACTTATCAAATACCGGGTTGTTGTAGTGTGTGTAGTTAAATCCTTTGGGCGAAAAGTTTTTAGAGTAAAACAAACTCATAAAGTTTTCTTCATCCGGGTAATCGCCCACCCACGATTTACGGAAAAACGGTATTTCGTTATTGGCAATTGCCTGTGTTAGCACCGATGGTTTCTCTACCATAATTTTTATTTTAATACCGCTTTCAGCCAATTCAGATTGTATAAACTCAAACATATCGGTATAAGTTTCGGTGCTGAATAAAAATATCTCCGGTAAATTTTTTCCACCAGGATAACCGGCTTCTAATAGTAACTCACGTGCTTTATCGGGGTTATAAAAAAAACCTTTTACATTATTTGGGTTGTAGGATGGCAAAGCTGCCGGAATAAAACCCGCTGTTGCCGGTATGCCTAAATTTTTATGAAAGTATTTAATAATCTTTTCTCTGTCAATAGCATAGTTTATGGCACGGCGCACAGCACGGTTGGTTATAGGGTTATTTTTTACGGCATCGGCTTTTTCATCAATTAAAAAACCCAGGTAATCGGTTTTTAAATAAGGCTGTGTTTGCAGCGCAAATTTCTTTTTATAAAAAGGCTTTAGTTTGCCTTTATCATCAAGCACTTCACTTGGGTTAAATGCATCCATGCCCGATATCATATCTAAATCACCCTTCATAAATTGCATAAACGAAGTTTCTTTATCTTTTATAAATGAAATGGATACGGCATCTAAATACGGTAAGGCATTACCATTAGCATCTTTTTCAAAATAGTTAGGGTTTTTAACCATGGTAAGTTGTGTGCCTTCTTCCCACATTTTAAAACTAAAAGGGCCTGTACCCACCGGGTTTTTACGAAAATCTTCTTTGTAGTTGTTTACAACCTCTTGCGGCACTACCGAAAAATATTTCATCGTCAGTATGCCTAAAAACGGACTAAAATTTTCTTTCAGATAAATAACAAAGGTGCTGTCGTTAGTAGATTCAAACCCACCTTTTTGTATTCTGTCAATATTATCAAGCAACGATAAAGCGCTTGAAACCTTTGGGTCGAACAGACGGCTAAAGCTGAAAACAAAATCAGATGCAATTACTTTTCGGCCTTTACCATCTTTAAATAATGAGTGGTTATGAAAAAAAACATCCTTCCTTAAATGGAACGTATATGTTTTCCCATCTTCTGATATATCCCAGCTTTTAGCAATGCAGGGTTCAATGTTTAGCTTATCATCCATTTGCACCAAACCATTAAACAACTGGTTTACCGCCCAAATATTTTCGGTGTTGCGCGATGCCGCGGGGTCTAAAGAACTGATGCCCGCAAGTTCGTTGTAATGAAATATTTTTTTATCGCTGTTTTGATTTTTTTTGCCGCCGCACGAAAAAAGCGACAGCATAAGCAGAAAAAATAAAACAGTAATGGCTATGATTTTTTTATAGTGCATAATAATTTCTCAATTTTAAAAAATAAGCCGCTTTGTTTTATGTAACTGCTTTTAACTTTTAAACAAGTGCCTGTTAACGCTGTAATCACTATATTAGCCTAAAATAATGGCATGAAAAAACTGGTACTTTTTTTTGTTTTGTTAGGGTGTGTAAATGGTTTTTCTCAAACCTTAAATTTACCTGCGCGCCAAACTAATGCGCTAAGTGGCAGCCAGTTTGAGGCCACTATTGCTTCTTCAACTCTTAGCTTAACCAATCGTGAAAATATGATTTACGCGCAGGTTTCGGCAGGCAATGTGCCCAATTTTTACCGCACCCTGGTGGCCGTTACATCAACCGCCACTATTAGTTCGGTTACACAAAGTGTTACGTATTATGTGGCGCCCGATTATTTGGCTATTGGCTGCGATACCGACTATTTTTTAATGCCCATGAGCCCCATGCTGGCTACCAAAATAGGCACACTTACAGGCACAACTTTGCCAACCCGTAAAATGGTGGGCGATATCTGGGCGGCCGCCACGGTAAAATTAGCACCACAACCATTAACGGCCGGCCCGCAAATGAGCACGGTTCCTTTTTTTGCCCATCACGATTCGATAGTGGGGCAACAGCGTGCCACATTTTCAAACCCCTTGGGCAGCCTAACCAGTGGCGATAAAAAAGATGTAATAATTTCTAACATGATTTATACTACGGCTAACCGTGTAATTATTTTTGGGTGGTACTATCAAAACGGAACTTATATACAACCCATGACTAATGTGCATGCCGACACGTATATGGATTATAGCCACGGTATACGCCTGGTACAAAATACCTGTATGCTTAATGGCAGTACCCCAACAACCATTCAGGCAGTATTAGAGTCTTCTACACTAAACCCTGTATTGAGTGATGAAGGTGTTATATCGCAACCTTGGTATCCTTATGCGGTAACGTTAAATACGCCTAA
This sequence comes from Bacteroidia bacterium, assembly GCA_035261565.1. Taxonomy (GTDB): domain Bacteria; phylum Bacteroidota; class Bacteroidia; order B-17B0; family Aurantibacillaceae; genus PALSA-968. The sequence continues at coordinate 4,686 of DATFTU010000519.1, read as the reverse complement.
ATCGTTTGCGGTATTAAAAAATAGTTCTACATCGTTAAAACTAAAAGTAAAAAACGACCCAAGTGCCACGCATTACAATGTTTACACAAGTACCAACGGCACAACTTTTAACTCTCCAATTCAACTTCCAAAAAATAATTTAGTGTTAACGGGCTTAACTGCTAACCAAATTTATTTTGTAAAAATTTCAGCGTACGATTCTATCAACGCGGTTACATCGGCCGTGTCAGAAGTATTGGCTGCCGTGCCAACCACGCATACCGATAGCACTTTACTGGTTAATGGTTTCGACAGGGCTATTACAGGCAATACCTATAATTTTACCATACAACATGGTACAGCTTTTTATAATAATAATAAATATATAGAATCGTGTACCAACGAGGCTATAACAGATAACACCGTATCGCTAACTAATTACCGTGTAGTTGACTGGATATTAGGTGAAGAAAGTACGGCTGATACAACTTTTAGTCCGCATGAGCAAACCTATGTAAGCAATTACCTAAAGCAGGGCGGTTATTTATTTACATCGGGCAGCGAAATTGGCTGGGATTTAGACCACAGCGGCACTACGGCCGATAAACAATTTTATAATAATTACCTGAAAGCAAGTTATGTGGCTGATGATCCGGGTGGAATGAGCGGAACTTATTATGCAAGCTTTGCAAACACGGTGGCAACTTCGATATACAGAAGTAACGACACTGTTAATTTTGATAACGGAACGCATGGTACGTATAATGTAAACTATCCTGATGTTGTTGCTACCATAAATGGTTCATCGCCTGATTTGCATTATGCAACCGCCAATACAGATTATGCTTGTTTGCATTATGCGGGTACATTTACAGGTGGCACCAGTATTGGTAAAATGGTTTACATGGCTTATCCCTTCGAAACTATTTACCCTGCCACCATGCGCGACACAGTAATGAAAGATATTTTAATTTTCTTTTTTAGTAATCAAAACATAACTACATCGGTACAAGCCTTACAAAACAAAAACCATACTATATACCCAAATCCAACTACGGGTGTGTTTACCATTGCTACAAATAATTTAATGGAAAATAGTTTTGTACAAATTTGCGATATGCAAGGCAGGGTTTTAAAAGAAGAAGCCATTACCGAAACCATGCAGCAAATTAATTGCAACGATTTTATTGCTGGCATATATTTTGTAAAAGTATTTGGCAATGGCGGCCTGCAAGGCACATCGCAGCTTATTATTTACAAATAGGCCAAAATTGATGGGTTTGTAAAATAAAAAACAAGTATTTTCGTTACTTCATTCTGTAAATGAAAAAGTTATTTTACATATCAGCCCTTACACTGTTTTTCAGTTTTTTTATTTCCTGTAAAAAAGATAAAGTAATTACAACACCCGGTGCTAAACTTACCTTTTCGCAAGATTCTGTTTTGTTTGATACCGTTTTTACCAGTATTGGCTCAACCACCAAATTATTCAGGGTGCATAACCCCAATAACGGAAACGTAAATATTTCATCTATCAGGCTGGCCAGGGGTAATGCCTCGTATTACCGCTTAAATGTGGATGGTGTTGCCGGAAAATCATTTAGCAATATTGAAATTGATGCTAAAGACAGCCTGTACATTTTTGTTGAAGTAACCATTGACCCCACTAACCAAAATAATCCGTTTATTTATCGCGATTCTATTTTGTTTGATTTGAATGGCAGCGAACAACATTTTGATTTAATTGCCTTTGGGCAAAATGCATACTATCACATGCCTAAATTAGTAACCTCATCAGGGCTTGAGTTTGATACCCTGCATGTGCCGGTAAACGGAACAGATACCTGGTTAAATGATAAGCCCCACTTAATTTACGGGTATGTGGTTGTTGACTCTACTCAAAAATTAATTATACCTCAAAACACGCATATATATGTGCATAATGGAGGTGGCATATGGGTGTATCGGGGCGGCTCTATACAAATAAATGGTACACATGGCAATGAAGTAACTTTTCAGGGAGACAGGTTAGAGCAGGAATATAAAGATGTGCCCGGGCAATGGGACAGAATTTGGATTAATGAAGGAGGCACCGGCAACTTAATTAACTATGCCATTATAAAAAATGCATTTATAGGAGTGCATGCGGGCGTTGGTGCTTTTGATGGAGTGGGTAATACAATTTATTCGGGCCTTGCTGCAAACCTTACTTTAAACAATACGATTATACAAAACTGCTCGTATGCGGGTATTTTAGGGCATGATTATAATATTACCGGTGGCGATAATGTAGTAGTTAATTGCGGGCAGCACATTTTAGAGTTTGATTATGGCGGCAGTTACAGTTTTTACCAATGCACCTTTGCTAATTATTGGAACCAAACAAACAATAGCCAGGCATCTAATGCGCGGACCACGCCATCGTTTTTATTTAATAATTATTATAATGGAAGTACCCAAAACGCTTTTGATAGCCTGTATTTTGGCAATTGTATTTTAGATGGCAGTATGGCCGAAGAGTTTCAGTTTGATACACTCAGCCAAAGCGGAGGCTTTGCACACCCTTATTTGTTTGACCACTGCTTGCTTAAAACCCAACTATTTCAGCCAAACGGAGCGCACACATCGGTTAGTATTATTAATAACCCTCCGGGAAGTAATAACCCACCCAGCTTTGTAGACCCGTCAACCTATAATTTTAAACTTAATTCTAATTCCGCCGCAATCGACGGAGGAAGTACTTCGGCTTCGGGAGGATACGCAAATGATATTAATGGGACATTGTTTAGTACCAATAATAGTAATGGGCAGCCTGATATTGGCGCTTACGCACATTAATATTATTGATAATTTCTAAGTAAAACAATTTCCATTCTAATATCATACAGCGGTCTGTCGTGTGTGTCGGTTTCGGCTTCTGCAATTTTATCTACTACATTCATGCCTTCTATTACCTCGCCAAAAACAGTATAATTGCCATCTAAATGAGGCGTGCCGCCCACTTTTTTGTAAGCCTTAATTTGCTCGGGAGTGAATGTATAATGTGGAGTTATAATGTAAACCGGATTAATTTTTTCATCTAATGTTTTTTCCAGCAACATCAAACTATCGGTTATTTTATTGGTTTTATAATAGTAATATTTTTCTGAAATGGTTTTGTATTCGGGTGTTTGCAGTAAACTGTCTTTTAAATGGGTACGTAGTTTTTTGTTTATACGATATTCATATAACAATAAATCTTTATCTGATAAAGGCCCTCGCCCTTGTGTAATATAAAACTGGCAGCCCGATGAGGCATGCAGCGGGTTAACATCATCGCCATCGCGTGCGGCACATAACATGCCCCGTTTATGAAACAAGTTGGGAGTAATTTCTGCCGGTATGGTATATTTATTATCACTATCGCCTAACACTACAAACCTTTTAGCGTATTTAGAGTATGGGTCTCCGCCTTGTATCATAAAACCATTTATTATTCTATGAAAAAGCAAGCTATCGTAAAAGTGCTGCTGAACCAGTTTTATAAAATTATCGCGGTGCAAAGGCGTTTCATTACTAAGCCTTATTTTAATATTGCCATATTGTGTTTTAATAAGTACCACAGCCATTTTACTTGTATCTGCCTGATTTATTGTGTTTTGCGAGAATGATTTGTTAAAAAAATTCAGAAAAAAAAGCGCTAAAAAGGCAAAACTTTTCATTTTTATTAAATTTTTCATAACTTTGTTAGATAGAGACGCAAATATGAAGAAATTTTATTCATTTATATTCATTGCTTTAATTGGAATTTTACTTTTTCAAGGCACTTCATGTAAAGGTCCTCAGCCCTGTAAAGCAACTATTACCGTAATGGATAGTGCGGGTACACATACTTTATCAGGCATTAACGTTCATTTATATGCAGATGTGGTTTATAATACAGTACACTATACCGGAGATTTAGTTGTAAACGGTGTAACCGATGCTGCCGGACAAGTTAGTTTTACCATAAAAAACCCTTGCATTTTAGATATACGCGCTACAGCTCCTAATTGCGATTCTACACTATCAAACCCAAAATACAAATATTGTTTAGGTACAGGTATTGTTAGGTTTGATGAAGGACAATCGAACACTAAAACGGTTAACCTTAACCAATAATTAAGCCGCCAGCCATTTTATTTTTTTAGCTAAAGGGTTAAATAAAAACAACCCGGCTACACAGCCTGTTGAGTTGGCAATAAAATCAAGTATATCGCCACTTCGTTCCGAAAAAATGTAGTACTGCATTATTTCCAAGCTTCCGCCATAACTCACACAAAATAATACTGAAAGCCACTTATAGTTTTTGTGTAAAAAAGAAGTTTGGGGTAAAGAGATTAATGCATGCATTAAAAAAATTTGCTCTACAAAAAAAATGCTGGCGTGCACAAACTTATCAAACGATAAAAGCTCTAACCAGCTAATTTTTGGGATAGCCTTACCGGGCATACTACACAGGCCAAAAATTACAGCCGTCCATACAATAAAAGGAATAAATTTTTTCACAAATAGCTACTCAGCTTTAGCTAAAAGCTCGTTTACTTTTGTCCAGTTTACCACGTTCCACCAGGCATCCATATAATCGTTGCGCTTGTTCAGGTATTTTAAATAGTAAGCATGTTCCCAAACATCTAAAGCTAAAACGGGTGTGCCTTTAACTTCACTGATAGACATTAACGGATTATC
>DATFTU010000518.1:0-2159 GCA_035261565.1 Bacteroidia bacterium | reverse complement strand
GTTACTTGTTTTATCTATTTTTCTAAGCAGTTTGTCGATAGCCCAGTATCGTTGGGACTATGGTTTTCAGCTTGGCGCATCCAACTACTTGGGTGATATAGGTGGTAAAGACAAATCGCGTCGTGATTTTGTGAGTGATATGAAACTGGCCGAAACCCGTTGGGCGGGTGCAGGTTTTGTCCGTTATAAATTCAACCCTAAGTTATCTTTAAGAGCTCAGTTTGCTTATCAGCGCATACAGGGTGCCGATTCGCTTTCTACTAACCCGGCCCGTCATGCACGTAACCTTAATTTCCGTAACGATATATTTGAGTTAAGCGTAACCCCACAAGTAACCATCTACGAAAATCAGGACTTAGGTTCAAGCTATCGTTTTAAATTATCTTTCAATTTTTACGTGTTTGCCGGTATAGGCATTATGCACCATAACCCTAAAGCCTATTATGAAGGCGATTGGGTTGCCTTACAACCTTTTCATACCGAAGATACACATTACAGCCTGTGGCAGGGTGTAGTTCCTTTGGGTACCGGTTTTTATTTTACCGTTCGTAAAAAACACCGCATTGGTTTCGAGTATAACTGGCGTGTTACCTTTACCGATTATTTAGATGATGTAAGTAAAAAGTACGTAAATCCTAATACACTTAGTGCCGAAGGTGCCGCCTTAGCCAACCGTTCAACCTTACAAAGCGCAGGTGGCGACCAAGCCTTTTTAAATAACTTTGGGTATAACCCAAACCAAGCTAATCCGGCAAACAAACGTGGCGAAACAAAACACAACGATACGTATATGACTATGACTCTTAACTATAGTTATGTAATACGTGGTCACGGCAGTTTCTACAGAAGCAGATATGGTTCTTTCTTCTTTAAAAAGAGCAGAAAGAAATCGCGTAAAGTAAGGGCTAAATTCTAACAGATTTAGTAATCGCTTATAGCATGAGAATTTTTCTCTTATTTACATTTTTCGCAAACATTTTATTTGCTCAGGAGAACACAGACTCGATTACCATTCGAAAAATTTATTCGTATCATTTAACCGAAAGTAAATCATACAGCAATTTACATACGTTGTGTAAAGATGTTGGCGCACGTTTAAGCGGAAGCAAGCAAGCCGAAAAAGCGGTTGTCTGGGCTAAGCAAGCTATGCTACAAGCCGGAGCCGACACTGTTTATTTAGTGCCCTGCATGGTGCCACATTGGGTACGTGGTGCAAAAGAAAAATGTTATTCTATAGGCGATTCAAAAAATAAAATAGAGCCATTTTCTGTTTGTGCCTTAGGCAGTTCGGTAGCAACACCCACAGCAGGCATAACCGCTAAGGTAATTGAAGTATCGTCGTTTGAAGAATTAGAAAAACTGGGCACCGAAAAAATAAAAGGCAACATTGTTTTTTATAACGTATCGTTCGATAAAACATTTGTACACACAGGCAACGCGTATGGCAAAGCTGTTAAATACCGCAGTGGTGCATCCATGGCGGCAAAATATGGGGCGGTGGCATCTATCACAAAATCAATGAGTACAGCCGATAATGATTTTCCGCATACAGGCACTATGCGGTACGATAGTTTAGTGCCGCAAAAAATTCCGGCATTTGCCATTAGTGTCAGTAGTGCAAAAAGATTAAGCACACTATTATCTCAGGATAAAAATATAAAATTGTATTTGTTTTCCGATTGCAAAACATTGCCTGACGAGCCATCATACAGTGTAGTAGGCGAAATTCGCGGAAGTGAAATTCCTACTGAAGTAATTGTGGTGGGTGGGCACCTTGATAGTTGGGATTTAGGCGAAGGCGCGCATGATGATGGCGCGGGTGTTGTACAAAGTATTGAAGTACTTACTGCATTTAAAAAACTGGGCATAAAAAATAAACGCACCATACGTGTTATTGCTTTTATGAATGAAGAGAATGGAACACGCGGCGGAAAAAGCTATGCAGCCTTAGCAGCTAAAGAAAACAAAAAACATATTGCTGCTTTAGAGAGCGATATGGGCGGTTTTACACCCAAAGCTATTGGCATTGAAGCTACAAAAGACACATTACTCTATTATAAAAAATGGCAAGCACTTTTTGAGCCTTACTATATATTTATAAAACAAGGGCATGGCGGCACCGATATAGATGAAATAACAGGGGTACAACATTTTAGTTT
>DATFTU010000517.1:0-3800 GCA_035261565.1 Bacteroidia bacterium | reverse complement strand
AAAAAACTACGAAATAAGCTCAATTACGTTAGATCATCCGTGGGGAATTATAATTCAGAACAATAAAGATTTAAACTTTGATGATTTAATAGATAAGTTTTCTTCAAACGACTCTACTCCTATCCCCAATAAAGCACCTGTACATTTTAGCATTCTCGATATAAAAATTGAGGAAGGTGCGTTTTATTATAATGAAAAGCAAACTCCTATTAATTATTTTATTAAAAATGTAAATATTGAAAGCCCCGGATATAAATGGGACAAAGACACACTTATAGCAAAAATTTCTTTATTGCCCGGTATAGGCACGGGTACAGTAAAAGGAAATTTTAAAATGAATTTAAAAAACAAAGATTATTATATAGATGCACTAATACGCAAACTTGATTTAAATATTATAGACCAATATTTAAAAGAGTTAACCAATTACGGAACCTTCAGAGCCAATTTGGATGCAGACATAAAATCAAAAGGAAATTTTACAGACAAGCAAAATTTAACCATGTCGGGTACATTTGCCGTTAATGATTTCCATTTTGGAAAAAATATAAAAGAAGATTATACCTCTTTCGAAAAACTAAATGTTTCGATAGAGGAGTTAAGCCCTAAAAAACATACATATCTTTTCGATTCTATTTCGCTCATCAGCCCTTATTTTAAGTATGAAAAGTACGACCATTTAGATAACCTGGAAACTATATTTGGAGAAAACGGAGGTAATATTACAGCAGCTAATAGTGCTAAAGAAGAAAAGTTTAACCTGATTATTGAAATAGGCCAGTATATAAAAGATATATCGAAGAATTTTTTTAGAAGCCCTTATAAAGTAGACCGGTTAGTTGTAAGTAATGCAAATTTTAAATTCAACGATTTTTCGTTAGGCGAAAAATTTTCGGCGAGTTTAAACCCATTGTCTTTTTATGCAGATTCTATTGACAAAAATCATAAACGGGTAAATTGTATTTTAAATTCGGGGATTAAACCTTATGGCAAATTAGCCATTGAATTTAGCATAAACCCAAAAGATAGTACTGATTTTGATATTCAATGTAGGTTACAAAACATTCCTATTTCTGTTTTTAACCCATATATAACATCTTATACATCGTTTCCTTTAGATAGAGGAACTCTTGAATTTAATGCAATATGGCATGTTAATAATGGAATTATAAAAAGTAGTAATCATTTAGTTATAGTAGACCCACGGGTTACTAAGCGTGTTCGAAATAAAGATACCCGGTGGATTCCTGTACCGCTAATAATGGCTTTTATTCGCGAACGAGGAAATGTAATTGATTACGAAATTCCGATAACCGGAGATTTAAAAAATCCGAAATTTCATTTAAGCGATGTTGTTTTTGATGTAATAAAAAATATTTTTGTTAAGCCTCCTACAATACCTTATAGAATAAAGGTAAAAAATATAGAAACAGAAATTGAAAAATCGCTTACGATAAAATGGCAAATGCGGAATGATGCACTCCTTTCAAGCCAAAAAAAATTCATTGAAAAAATGACCGACTTTTTAACAGAAACACCCGAGGCCGTGATAACCATTTACCCGGAAATGTATACCGATAAAGAAAAAGAACACATTTTATTTTTTGAAGCCAAAAAAAAATATTTTTTAGAAACCCATCATCAAAAAACAAAATTTTTTACTGAGGCCGACTCAGAAATGGTAGAAAAAATGTCGGTAAAAGATTCTTTTTTTGTTCATTATTTAAACAAACATATAAAAACAACCGCCGTTTTTACCATACAGGAAAAATGTGCAGGGGTAATAGATTCAAATAGTATAAACACAAAATTAAATCAGTTAAATAAAGAGCGTAAAAACATTTTTATTTCGTTTTTTAAAGCCAAAGACGTAGAAAAGCAGGTAAAATTTAAAACAGGAGAAAGTATTGTTCCGTATGATGGTTTTTCGTTTTACAGGATAGAATACAAAAATAAATTCCCGGAATCATTAGTGGATGCTTATTTAAAGATGAACGAACTAAACGACTTGGCTCCCAGAAAAAAATTTAAAAAAGAGCACCAAAAATATTTAAGCGAATTGCAAGCACAGAAATAAAGATGTAAAAATATTTCTACGAAATAGCGTATAGCCTTAAAAATGCACTTGGCATAGCTTTTTTATGTTATTGTAAACAATTAAAACCAAACGCTATGAACACAGAAAAATCAATTGAGGTGTTAAATACACTGATAGAAATTAACAATGATAGAATTGAAGGTTACGAAACAGCTTCAAAAGAAACTACAGAATCAGATTTAAAAGATTTATTTTCGCAGTTTTCACAAACAAGCAAAAAATGCAAAGAAGAGCTTGTTAAAGAAGTAACTAAATTAGGCGGCAAACCAACCGAAGGCACAAAAACAAGCGGTAAATTTTACCGTGTATGGATGGATGTTAAAGCATCATTAACAAGTAAAGACCGTAAAAAAATTCTTGAATCATGCGAGTTTGGTGAAGATGCTGCTGTTGATGTTTACAAAAAAGCATTACAAGATAATTCGGGAGATATTAGCAAAGAGCAGGATATTTTGATTAATACACAATATGCATCTATAAAAGCAGACCATAACAAAGTAAAAAACTTGCGCGATATGGCTGTTGAGCATAAATAAATTATTTAAACATAAGCTTATACCCGGGAAGTAAAAATTTATCTTCTCCGGGTATTTTTTTTAATTTATATATATGATAATAAGTAAAAACATATCATCGGGCTGGAAATTACTAATATCTATACTGGTTTGCGAAGCTGTAGGCTTTATTAGCGGCTTATTATCGATAGCCGAAATACGTACCTGGTTTAGCACGCTTAATGTACCCGAATGGAATCCTCCCTCCTATTTATTTGGCCCCGTTTGGACTTTTTTATATTTTACGTTAGGCGTATCGTTTTGGCTGCTATGGAAAAAAGATATACCCTCACAAACAAAAAGTAAAGCCCAGTTATTGTTTTTAATACAATTGTTTTCTAATTTTTTGTGGTCAATTTTATTTTTCACTTTTCATTCACCTTTTTTAGCCTTAGTAGATATTGCATTAATGATTGTTATTACGTTATTTATTATTCTTTATTTTATGCGGATTTCGCAGGCTGCAGCCTTATTACTTATTCCATATATATCATGGATAAGTTTTGCTGCTGTATTAAATTACAATATTTGGTACTTAAATAAGTAAGCATCGCTCCTTATTTAATTAAATTACAAACTATAGCTATGCTAAATACAATCGTAGAAAAAAATACTCTGGTATTTTACAAATACATCTTTTTTTAAGCATTACACCTCTTTTATTAACAGGCTTAATAATTGAATATGGTTTTTAATTATAAACTAAAAAATAAAAACCATGAAAAAAATCATTACAAATTTAAAAAAAATGAGCGTGGGCCTATTTGCCTCCGTTTTATTTGCAAGTAGCATACAAGCTACTACGTACACAGCAACGCAATCAGGCAATTGGTCGAGTGCCTTAACCTGGGGCGGCGTGGGTTCTCCGGGAAGTACCATTGGCACCATAGATAATGTGGTTATTCCTGCGGGCATAGCCGTTAATCTTGATATGGATGTAACTGTAAGCAGCGTGGTATCTTATATCAGTGTTGCAGGTTCATTAACATCAACCAGTAATTCATTAACTGTTACGCAGGGTGCATTGCAAGGTACAGGAACAATGAATTTATCTTATGTTGAAATTGGAACTTTAGGATCTATGACATTTAGCGGTAATATGACCGCTGAGCGTTTTGTTAACTCAGGAGCCACTTTAACAATTACTG
>DATFTU010000516.1:0-6680 GCA_035261565.1 Bacteroidia bacterium | reverse complement strand
ATCAACAACCTACAGCATCGCTCCCACATCAAACACTACTGGCTACAACTGGTCGGTACCAAGTGGTTTTAGCATTACATCGGCTACAAATACAAATGTTATTAGTGTATCAACTACTACAGCAACAACATCGGGTGCTGTTTCGGTTTATGCGGTTAATAATAATGGTTGTGGCAATGGCGCATCAAGTAATTTAAATGTACAGGTAGATCAACAACCTGCCGACCCAAATGCAGGGCCCGACCAACCACTTGTTTGTATAGGCAACGCGTATTTAAATGCTACTGCGGTTACCAGCCCCGATGCGGGCCAGTGGAGCTGGTTAAGCGGAACGCCTGTGCCATCAATAGGAACAACTACAGTAAACAGTACATCTATCAGTGGGTTAACAAGCTCTAACACATACCAATATGTTTGGACGGTAACGCGTGCCGGAAGTATTTGCCCTTCAAAAACAGATACGGTTAGTATTACAACCAACTGGGCAAGCCCAACCTGTCAGCCGGCAGCCGTGTTTTCGTATGGGCCCAATAGCGATGTATCAAACAATTCAGTTTGTCTGGGCTCGGTAACTAATTTTAATGATTTATCTATCAGTGCCGATTCGTGGCAGTGGGATTTTACCTACAACGGCAGCTCGCCCGTTTATACATCTACATTACAAAACCCATCATATACATACCCTTCGGCGGGTACTTATACAGTATACTTACGCATATATAGTAATGCCACAACTCAATATTATAGCACTACACAGGTAATTAATGTAATTGATGCACCTGCTGCACCCACTACTATTTTTGGTACAACCGGTAATATATGCGCGGGCAGTTCAAGCCAATATGTATATTCAATTTCGAGTGTAACAAATGCTACATCATATAACTGGGCTGTGCCAGGCGGAGCCTTTATTGCCGCTAACCCTTCGCCAACCTCTATTGCAACAACCTTTAGTACTAATGCAGTAAGCGGTAATGTACAGGTTTCAGCAGCTAACTCATGCGGTACAAGCACAGCAACCACTTTATCGGTTACTGTTAACCCGTTGCCTGATGCAGCCGGAACTATTAATGGCTCTGCAACAGTTTGTCAGGGGCAAACAAATGTTACCTACAGTGTGCCAGCTATTGCAAATGCAACCAATTATATTTGGACGGATATAAATGGAAACCAAACTACAATTGCTGCACCAAGTACAACCTATAGTTTTAGTACATCGGCTACAAACGGAGTAATTTCAGTACAAGGCTCTAATGCTTGCGGTGTGGGTGTAGTAAGCACTTTACCTGTAACTGTAAACCCGTTGCCTGATGCAGCAGGGGCTATTATTGGTTTATCTAACGTTAATCTTTGTCCAAACCCCGATACGCTTGTATATGTTGTACCTACGGTTAACAACGCCACTTCATACAACTGGACTTTTCCAACGGGAGTTACCGTAGTTGGCGGGAATGCTATGGATACGATGAAAGTTACCATATCTATTGCTGCAGCGGGTAACCAATTAATAAGTGTTTATGGTTCAAATGCATGCGGTAATGGAGCAACAGCTAATGCAAACCTACAAGTAAACATCCCAAGCACACCACAAATTTGTATGGTTACGGTTGACTCATTATCAACTCACAATATTATTTATTGGGATAAAACAACCGTTACCGGGGCTGATAGTTTTAGAATTTACCGGGAAAACTCAACAAACGTATACACACAAATTGGTACAGTTAGTTACAATTCATTAAGTGAGTACCACGATTTTGGTGTAGACCCAAATGCAACCACAACGCGTTACAAAATATCGGCAATTGATAGTTGTGGAAACGAAAGTGCAAAGAGTAATTATCATAATACTATTTATATTGTAAATGTGGGTGGCGGGCAATACACTTGGAACCCGCTATATACTATTGAAAACTCACCAAACCCTGTAACACAATATGTATTAATGCGTGATGATAATAATACGGGCGTATTTAACCAGATACTTACTACATCGGGTACATCAAATACTTTAAATGATGTTAACTACGCCAGTTACCCTAATGCCAACTGGTATGTTGATGCTTTAGGATTTAATTGTAACCCTACACTGCGTTTAAGCAATGGCGGTAATAGTACATATGCTGCTAAAATAAGGTCGCACAGTAATCAAAACAATAACAGGCAAAGCGGCATAAATAAATTTAATGCCAACGCAGGCGACGTTACTGTTTACCCTAACCCAAGCGCCGGAAACTTTACGGTTTCTAACTCACAAAAAATAGATGAGTTAAAAGTAACGGATGTGCTTGGTAACCTGGTTTATGAAACCAAACCCGGCGATTATTCAGCCAGTTTACACCTTGAAAACGCGGGTGTGTATTTTATTACTGTGGTTTCGGGCAAACAAACAACTATTAAAAAAGTAGTTGTAAACAATTAGTAAAATATCGGTTAGCAATATTTGCAAAGCCACACTTTTTTAAGTGTGGCTTTTTTATTTGCCGACTTTACTAAAACGTATCTTTGTACCCATTATGAAAATTCTTTTAGCGTATTTAAAAAACTACCGAGGCATGGTGGCGTTAGCTTTATTGCTGGCGGCTGTTAACCAATGCTTTTCGATGTTAGACCCCTATATTTATGGTAAGATATTAAACAAATTTGGTGTAGGGCACGAAACCTATAAGGGCGATACCGCTCGTTTTATTCAGGATATAATTCCGTATTTATTAGGTGTTATTTCGGTAGCTATGGTTTCTCGTATAGCCAAAAACTTTCAGGATTATTATACCAGTGTAATTATACAACGTACAGGAGCACAACTTTATCAGGATGGCATTAAGCGTTCGCTTGATTTACCCTTTCAGGAATTTGAAGACCAGCGCAGTGGCGAAACTTTAGGTAAGCTGCAAAAAGTGCGTGCTGATTGCGAAAAATTTATCACCTCTTTTATCAGCGTAATATTTCAAACGCTGGTAGGTTTTACATTTGTATTAATTTTTGCCATACAAGCCAACTGGATGATTGCCCCTGTGTTTTTTATTACGGGTCCTATACTGGCTTTTTTAAGCAACCTGCTTAGCAAAAAAATAAAAACCATTTCTAAAAAAATTGTAGGCGAAACAACTGCCCTGGCAGGTTCAACTACCGAATCGTTACGTAATGTAGAGCTGGTAAAAAGCCTGGGCTTAACTACTTCTGAAATTGGAAGGCTAAATACTATTACTTCAAAAATTTTGGTACTCGAATTAAAAAAAGTACGTTATATACGCAGCTTAAGTTTTGTGCAAGGCACGGTGGTTAATTTTTTACGTACTACACTTGTTTTTGTACTGTACTATTTGGTTTTTAAAAATGAAATAAACGTAGGGCAATTGCTAACGCTGACATTTTATTCGTTCTTTATTTTTAACCCCCTGCAGGAGTTGGGCAATATTGTAGCATCTTACAGAGAGGTGCAGGCATCGTTAAACAATTTTGAAAAACTGATGAGTACACCGGTTGAACAAAAACCTGCCACGCCTGCTAAACTGGGTGCCATTGAAAAGCTGACTTTTAATAAGGTTGCCTTTAAGCACCGTACAGCAAGTGCCAACGCGGTCGAAGATATTTCGTTTACTATTAATAAAGGCGAAACCGTAGCTTTTGTGGGTCCATCGGGCTCAGGTAAAACAACATTAGTAAAATTATTGGTGGGCTTATATAATCCTATGCAAGGCGATGTTTTATACAACGATAAAAAAGCAAACGAAATTAATTTAGATGAACTGCGTGTGCAATTGGGTTTTGTATCGCAGGATACGCAATTATTTTCAGGCACTATAAAAGAAAATTTATTGTTTGTAAAACCCGATGCAACCGATGAGCAATGTAAAGATGCCTTGCAAAAAGCGGCCTGCAATACATTAATGCAACGAGCCGACAACGGCTTAGATACTATAATAGGCGAGGGGGGCATTAAAATTTCGGGTGGAGAAAAACAACGCCTGTCTATTGCGCGTGCCTTATTACGTAATCCTAAACTGTTGATTTTTGATGAAGCTACATCAGCCTTAGACTCGCTGACTGAAGTAGAAATTACCGAGACCATACGCGATATATCGGGTAAAAAAGAACAGATTACCGTAATGATTGCACACCGGCTTTCAACCATAATGAATGCCGATAAAATTTATGTGCTTGAGCGCGGCAAAATTATTGAAGAAGGCCAGCATAATTATTTGCTTGAACTGAAAGGCTTATATTACGCCATGTGGCGCCAACAGGTGGGCGAGCGTAAAAAAGAGGCTATTACTTTACCAAAAATTCCATAAGAGTATAAAAACAAGTGTGGGCGGTTTTTTATAGCCCCTGCAATAGTTTACTTTTGTTGTAAGTAATTAAACGGTGCATTTATTTTTTCAATTAGTACGAGAGAGTGTTTTGTTTGCCTCGCAATCATTGTTGGCAAATAAGCTGCGTACTTTTTTATCGTTGTTGGGTATTACCATTGGTATTTTTGCCATCATAACCGTATTTACAGTTACCGATAGTTTAGAGAATAGTATAAGAGGTAGTGTAGAATCGCTGGGCAATAATGTGGTTTTTATTGATAAATGGCCTTGGGAGTTTGGTA
This sequence comes from Bacteroidia bacterium, assembly GCA_035261565.1. Classification (GTDB taxonomy): domain Bacteria; phylum Bacteroidota; class Bacteroidia; order B-17B0; family Aurantibacillaceae; genus PALSA-968. Next base: position 2,083 of record DATFTU010000516.1, on the reverse strand, counting down.
ACAGCAATTACGCCTGGTGGAAATATATGCTGCGCCCTACGGCCGGTATTTCTGATTTAGAGGCTATTACCCAAAACTCTAAAACCGCCGAGGCAGCCGCTTTTAGAGTTGATACAAAAAAACGTATACAATATTATAACAGCTCGGTTGAAAATGTATTGGTGTCAGGGGTGTCGGCTAATTATAACCTCGTATCTAATTTCGAAATAGAGCAAGGCAGATATTTTACCGAACTTGAATCGGCTAATGCAAAAAATGTAATTGTACTTGGCAAAACTATACAAGAAGGACTTTTTCCTTCCGGTGAAAATTGTTTGGGTAAAGACGTAAAATTATTTGGCAGAAAATTTACAGTTATAGGTGTAGTAAAAAAACAAGGTGAAAGCATGTTAGGTAACAGTATGGATAATCAGGCCATGATTCCTTTAAACTTTATAAGAAACATTATAGATGTGCGTGCCGAAACCAACGAGCCTTATGTGGCTGTAAAAGCAAAAGAGGGTATTAGCAACGAACAATTAAAAGATGAATTAACCGGAATTTTACGGGCAGAAAGAAGATTGCAACCCGGTACCGAAAATAATTTTGCTTTAAACGAAACCAGCGTATTAAGCAAGGGTTTTGATGGTTTGTTTGATGTTATTGGTACCGTTGGTTGGATAATTGGAGGGTTCTCTATTTTAGTAGGCGGCTTTGGTATTGCTAATATTATGTTTGTATCGGTTAAAGAACGCACCAATTTAATAGGTATACAAAAATCGTTAGGTGCTAAAAATTATTTTATACTGTTGCAGTTTTTAAGCGAAGCTGTTTTTCTTTCGCTTATTGGTGGTTTATTTGGCCTGCTTATTATTTGGTTTATAACACTTTTTGCCGGCGATGCCTTTGGTATGCAAATAACCTTAACTTTATCTAACGTTGTTTTAGGCTTAACTATTTCGTTTTTAATTGGTATTATATCGGGTTTTGTGCCTGCTTACAGCGCCGCACAGTTAGACCCCGTAGAAGCCATCAGACAGTAATGAACAAACGCCCCGTTATATTAAGTATTATTTGTGTAATAGGCTTTTTGTGGGTGGTGGTAACCTTTCCGGGGGTGTTTTCTCCATCGGTAAAAAAGCTGGGGGTATTTATGCCGGCCGTTTACGGCTTAATTGTGGCAGCAACCTTTATTTCGTTTATTGGTGTGTGGCACCTTAAGCGTTGGGGTATGGAGTTATATGCTATAAGTTTTTTTTGTAAGATGTTGTTTTTTATACTTACCAAAACCTTTGAAATAACCAGTATACTTGGGATAATTTTTTCGGTTTGGTTTATAATAACCTATCTTTTTTATTATAAAAAGATGGACGCCAATTTGTAACCGGAATTATTTCTCTTTTATTTGTTCGCGCAGCCACTCTATGGCTTCTTTATCTTCGGTAAACATACGCGATGGTGTTTTAGGTTTATGAAAATTTACAAAAAAATTACCCAGTAATTTATTGGCTAATGAGTTGGTTACAATGGCTGCCGCAATTCTTTTTTTTGATTGAGCAAACTCTTCTCTTGCCTCAAAGCTAATAGTACCGTTAGAGTTGGCATCAAATAGTATGGCATATGTTTCGCCATTGGCTAATGCAACTGCATCTGTAATAATTTCTTTAGCATCTTGTTGTTCAAGCTCTATATTTTCAATTACACTAAGGCGAATGATGCGGGGCTCTATAACTTGTAACCGGTATTTTTTTATGGAGGACATACTAACTTAGTAATAAAGAGTACCTGATAGTGTATGGTGGCCCGAACTGCCGGTTACTGAAATATTTGAAAAAGTAAGTGCACTATTAGGTGATGCCCCCGAGGCAGTTACTGTTACATACCCATGTGCTGCAACAGATGCTTGAGCCTGCGAGCCGCCAGTCGTATCGGCTAAAGTAAAACTGCATAAACCATAACTAACTGTGTTGGTGGTGATGGCATATGTGCCCGTGGCAGGTGTAACCGTACCCGAAAAAGTTATTTGCAATTCGGGTATTGAGTTAGCCCCATAAGCAATTACACCAAAATTGCCTCCGTTTATAAATGATGAGTGCGATAAGTT
>DATFTU010000515.1:0-3256 GCA_035261565.1 Bacteroidia bacterium | reverse complement strand
TGATTTAGAAGAACAGCTAAAAAAGGCACAATCAAACCGTTTTAGATTAATTGTTACCGATGGCGTTTTTAGCATGGATGGCTTCGTAGCTCCGCTTGATAAAATTTGTGATTTAGCCGATAAGTACAACGCTATGGTAATGGTTGACGAAAGCCATGCCACAGGCTTTATTGGTAAAACAGGCCGTGGTACGGTTGAACTAAAAAATGTAATGAACCGGGTAGATATTATAACCGGTACATTAGGTAAGGCTTTAGGTGGTGCTATGGGCGGCTTTACTACGGGCAAAAAAGAGGTTATTGAAATTTTGCGTCAACGCTCTCGCCCTTATTTATTTTCAAACTCATTAGCGCCCCATATTGTGGGCGCATCTATAGCTGTGTTTGATATGCTAAATGAAACTACAGCCTTACGAGATAAGTTAGAATGGAATATTAATTATTTTAAAGAGGGTATTAAAAAAGTTGGTTTAGAGTTTAAAAACGGAGATAGTGCCATTGTACCTATTATGTTATACGATGCAAAACTGGCACAAAATTTTGCTGAAAAATTGTTGGCCGAAGGTATTTATGTAACAGGCTTTTTTTATCCCGTGGTGCCTAAAGGGCAAGCACGTATACGTGTACAAATATCAGCCGGACATGAAAAAGAGCATTTAGATAAAGCCTTAGCCGCTTTTGCTAAAGTGGGTAAAGAGTTGGGGGCTATAAAAGCTACCATTTAACACTTTTACAGCTTTATAATAAAACAACTATTTTTTCGTTATTTTGTAGACGTTTGCGCACTAAAAATCTCATAAAATTTAACCCGGTTACTTTGGTTTATAATCGCACGAGGTTATTTTTTGCAGCGTGCTGTTTTCTGTTTTTTGCATCTGCCTTTGCACAACCTATTACCGAAAGAGGTTTAAACTTACCTACATTTTATAATCGGCGTTTACATTTTGGTTTTAGTTTAGGTTACAACCAAACCGATTTTAGAATACATACAATTCCTAATTCGCAGTTATATGAGCATTTACAGGATTCTATCCGATACCCACAAGAAACTTTAAAACTTAAATCAATAACCAGTAAGGCCGATCCGGGTTTTAACTTAGGTATTATTGTTGATTTTAAAATACATACTTATGTAAGATTACGCTTTTTACCGGGCGTTTCTTTCGCATCGCGTACGCTCTATTATTCTTTTGATGTTGTAAGCAATAACCCTATTACATCGTTTACTGCAACCCGCAAAACAGAATCAGCTTTTATTTTGCTGCCTCTTAACGTAAAACTTCAATCAAAACGTATACGTAATTTTGGGGTGTATGTTATTAGCGGAGGAACTTTTAGCATTGATTTGGCATCAGCCAAAAAAGACCAAGCTAATGCCGATGTGGTGCGTTTAAAACAAACCGATTATTATTTTGATGCAGGCGGCGGAGTAGATTTTTATTTCCCGTATTTTAAATTTGCCATAGAAATGAAAATGAGCACCGGCTTACAAAATATTTTAATTAAAGATAATACCGAGTTTACTACCCCAATTAATAAATTAAACTCGCACGTTTTTTTAATTAGTATAACATTTGAAGGATGATTAGTTCTCTAAGTCTGTCGCTTTCTCCTTCAGAGGCGTTTTCTGAAAATGAAATTAAAAACAAGGCCCGCTTAGAGTTGGGCCTTTCAGAAAAAGATGAATTGCACATTGTTTTACAAAAACGCTCAATAGATTCGCGTCAAAAAAATATTAAGGTTAATGTAACCATACAAGCTTTTGTTAATGAACCTTTGCAGGAAGAGGAAATTAAGCCTGCTTACAAAAATGTAGCCGATAAAAAACAAATTGTTATTATAGGTGCCGGGCCGGCCGGTTTGTTTGCCGCTTTACGCTGTTTGGAGTTAGGGTTAAAGCCCATATTATTTGAGCGCGGCAAAGATGTAAAAACGCGCCGTAGAGATTTAGCAGCTATAAATAAAGAACACATAGTAAACCCCGAAAGTAATTATTGTTTTGGTGAAGGCGGTGCCGGAACCTATAGTGATGGCAAGCTTTATACACGTTCATCAAAACGGGGCGATGTGGTTAAAATTTTAAAAACCTTAGTTTATCATGGAGCTGATAAAACCATTTTAGTTGATGCGCACCCGCATATCGGCACTAACAAACTTCCTAAAATAATTGAAACTATCAGGCAAACCATTATAGATTGCGGTGGAGAAATTTATTTTAATGCTAAGCTTACAGACATTATTATTGAAAAAGGACAAATAAAATCCATTGAAATTTCTCATTTAGAAACCAATACAACTACTAATCAAAAAGCAGATTATTTAATATTAGCAACAGGGCATAGTGCAAGAGATATATACTATTTATTAAACGCTAAAAACATTGCCATAGAAGCCAAACCTTTTGCTATGGGGGTTAGGGTTGAACATCCGCAGGAAATTATTGACAGCATACAATACCATTGCAACATTAATCAGTTAAAAAATGTACGCGAGTTTTTACCTGCGGCGTCATATAGTTTGGTAAACCAAGTAAATGGTAAAGGCGTATATTCTTTTTGTATGTGTCCGGGTGGCATTATAGCCCCCTGCGCAACTGATGTTCATGAAGTGGTAACTAATGGCTGGAGCCCATCTAAACGTAATAACCCATATGCAAATTCGGGTATTGTGGTTGGATTAGACACAAGCGATTGGAAAGACTTTGACAAGCAGAAAAATTTAGCTGCACTTGCCTTACAACAGCAGTTAGAAAATAAAGCCTGGGTTGCGGGCGGTAAAACACAAACAGCACCCGCACAACGTTTAATAGATTTTATTGAAAATAAAAACAGCTCTACTCTACCCGATTGTTCATATCAACCGGGTATAACAAGTGTACCCATGTTGCCTGTTTTAGGAAATGTAATTGGTAAAACTCTGCAAGAAGGGTTTAAAAATTTTGGAGCAAAAATGAAAAGTTACTTAACCAACGAAGCTGTAATTGTGGGCGTAGAATCACGCACCTCAACACCGGTACGTATTCCGAGAGATAAAGAAACCTGCCAGCATACACAAATAAAAGGTTTATACCCTTGTGGAGAGGGTGCGGGTTATGCGGGAGGCATTGTATCTGCAGCTATGGATGGTGAACGTTGTGTAAACGAAATTTTTAAGCTAATTTCAAAATAAACAATGGAATTAAAAAATACGTATACGGTTATTGGTTTAATGAGCGGCACATCGCTTGATGGGCTTGATGTGGCTTTGTGTACATTTAC
>DATFTU010000514.1:0-4110 GCA_035261565.1 Bacteroidia bacterium | reverse complement strand
AATCGAGCCAATGTAATCATTACAAAATTCTTTTACATCGCGGTAATTGCCAACCTTTCCGTTTTGTATATAGTTTAAACCATAACCTGTGCCAATCCAAATAATACCATGCGAGTCCTGATAGAGAGAGTGTATATAATCGTGCGTTAATCCGTTTTGTTGCGAGTAATGCGTAATGTTATTTCCCTGAAAACAGTATAAACCCTGCCCGGTAGTACCAACCCACAAATTATCGTTTTTATCGAACAGAATAGAGCGTACTGCTGTGCTATCAGGTAATAATGAATATTTTTTTACAGCATTATTAGCTATATAAAACAAACCATTACTGCCACCAAGCCAAACAACGCCTTTTTTATCTTGTACAATAACACGAGCTCCTCTGATATCTAAACCATTTTTAGAATTAAATACGGTACTATTTTGTTTGTTGTATTTTATTACTTCTTTTCCGTTTGGCGATATCCATAAATTATTTTCTTTATCAGCCATAATACCAAATATGCTGCTGGCATCAAAACCAGGTATATTATCATAATACACAAAAGGCGATGAGTTATACTTTATAAGCCCTTCTCCGTTTGTGCCAAACCAAAGGTTACCGCTTCTGTCTTCACACACTGTAGTTACGGCATCGGCTTTAAAGCCGTTTATTCTATTAAAAAACTGAAGTTCTTTTCCGTCATACTTTGCTATACCAGCCCCATTGGTGCAAAGCCAGATATTATTATGGTTATCAAAAATCAAATGCTGTATATCTATATTCTTCAGTTCGTCATTATTTTGATACGGTATAATTTGATATGAATCATTATTTTTTTTAGACAGAATAAACAACCCCTCTCCTTTTACTGATAACCATAAATTTCCTGATTTATCCTGGGCAAGTGCATTAACAGCAGGTTTTATTTTAAAGAGGTTGTTAATGTTTATCCAGTCATAATAGTTATATAAGTACACTTCATTACCTGCTAAAAACCATAGTTTACCCTGTGTATCTTTTAAAACTTTTTTAATAATTTTTGTACCCGAAAATAAATCAGGTTTTAATGACGATACCACTTTATTTTCAACTGTATTAAGCCCATGCGAGGTTGCCAAATACACTTTATTTTTTTTGTCTACTGCAATTGCAGTAACACTATTTGCAAGCAACCCATTCTCTTTAGTTAGGTTAAAAAAGTTTTTTCCATCAAAGCGTGTAACACCGCCATACGTTGTGCCAATCCAAATATGCCCGTTTAAATCTTCTTCAATAGAGGTTATAATATTGCCGGCTATGCCCGCAGCCTCGTCATACACTTTAAATTTTACACCATCAAAACACGCAACGCCGCCGCCCTGGGTGCCAATCCATAAATAACCCCGCGTATCTTCCTTTAAGCAGGTAACCTGTGCCTGTGGCAAACCATTTTCAAGGCTTATGGTTTCAAAATTATAGGTTTGTGCAGATAATAACCTTGCAACACAAATAAAAAAAAGGGTATATAGTATATGGTTAAATTTCACAGGAAATCAGCTGCAATTTAGTGTATTAAAGTTACACTATTTTTCAGAAAAAAATTATTTAGTTAGTACAATAAACAGGGTTTATTTCTTTTTTAGCAAGCCATATAAAGCCACCGCAGACCACGTACCCTCTAACACTGCAAAAGGCATAGCCTTAATTAAATAAGAACCATAGCAGGCTAAACCCGCACCTACAAAATTTAAAAGATTATAATAGGTATTTTGCACATTTACTTTTTTTAGCGTAAGCAGAAAAAAAGCCAGCAAAACTAAAAATACACCAACCGAGTTTATGATATCGGGGGTACTCATTAATTACTTAGCACTTGCCGCGTAGTTTTTGTAGAATAACGGAATGGTTTCAATACCTTTAAGGTAATTAAATACGCCGTAATGTTCGTTAGGTGAGTGTAAGGCATCACTATCTAAGCCAAAACCAAATAATATAGAATCTAATCCTAATTCTTTTTTAAACAGGGCAACAATAGGTATACTGCCACCACCACGAGTTGGTATAGGTGTTTTACCATAGGTTTGCTCCATAGCTTTTGCAGCAGCTTTGTATGCATTAGATGCTGTTGAAACCACAACAGGCTCACCACCATGATGTGCACTTACTTTTACTTTTACCGATTTTGGCGCAATACTTTCAAAATACTTGGCAAACAAATCGCTTATTTTATCTGAATTTTGGTTGGGAACCAAACGCATAGATATTTTAGCAAAAGCTTTTGACGGAAGTACCGTTTTAGCGCCATCGCCTGTGTAACCACCCCAAATACCATTTACATCTAAAGTTGGGCGAATACCTGTGCGCTCGTTTGTAGTATATCCTTTTTCGCCACGCTCTTCTGCAATATCTAAATCTTTTTTAAAGTCGTTTAAGTTAAAGGGGGCTTTATTTAAATCTGCTCTCTCTTCGGTAGAAAGCTGCATTACTTCATCATAAAAACCCGGAATGGTAATGTGGTTATTTTCATCGTGCATGGATGCAATCATTTTGCACAAAATATTAATGGGGTTAGCCACAGCCCCGCCATACACACCACTGTGTAAATCTCTGTTTGGCCCGGTAACTTCAACTTCCATATATGCTAAACCACGTAAACCCACATCAATTGAAGGTGTATCGTTTGCAATGATGGATGTATCAGAAATTAAAATCACGTCGGCTTTTAAGCGTTGCTTGTTTTCAACCACCCAGGCACCTAAGTTTGCAGAGCCGACTTCTTCCTCACCCTCAATCATAAATTTTACGTTGCAAGGCAAGGTGTTGGTTTTCATCATAAACTCAAACGCCTTAATATGCATGTAAGCCTGGCCTTTATCATCGCACGAACCACGGGCAAAAATAGCTCCATCAGGGTGTATAGCCGTTTTTTTTATAACAGGTTCAAAGGGCGGAGAGTCCCATAAATTAAGTGGGTCGGCAGGTTGAACATCGTAATGCCCGTAAACTAAAACAGTAGGCAATTTAACGTCAATAATTTTTTCTCCGTACACAACCGGATAACCTTTTGTTGCACACACTTCCACTTTATCGGCACCGGCAGCCATCAGCTTAGCTTTAACAGCCTCAGCCATGCGTTGCATATCAGGCGCATGTTCGGGCTTGGCACTGATAGATGGAATTTTTAAAAGCTCTATTAACTCATCTAAAAAACGTTGTTTATTAGCTTGTATATATTCTTTTATTTGTGCGTGTTCCATGCTATACTTTATTTAGAATGAGTGATACAATATTTTAATTATCAGGAATTACATGATTATTTCATCATCAGCCTCGTTATAAAACTTAAACTGTGTAAACGCAAACGATGCCATGCTACGTATGGTTATTTTACAGCCGGTAGCTTTTTTCCATTTGTGTAACAGGCTGTTCCAAAAGAAGCCTTTTGTAATATAAGCCTCAATGTATGGATGTACAGCCAACGTAATCTTTTTAAGATTTTGCTCTTTTATAATATATTTTAAAGCGCTTTCAATTTGCTCAACAAACAATACACTTGGTTGCACTTTACCGGTACCATTACAGCTTGGACAAACCTCCTGCACATCCACATTCATTTCGGGGCGTACACGCTGGCGGGTAAGTTGTATTAAACCAAATTTACTTGGTGGCAATACATTGTGCTTGGCCCTATCGGTTTTCATAAACTCTTTGAATTTCTCAAAAAGTTCACGACGATACTCCGGGTTACGCATGTCGATAAAATCAACTACAATAATGCCACCCATATCGCGCAATCGTAACTGGCGAGCAATTTCGGCAGCAGCTTCAAGGTTAACCTCTAAAGCGTTTTCATCTTGTGTGTTGGTAGATTTTGCACGGTTTCCGCTGTTTACATCAATTACGTGTAAAGCTTCGGTGTGCTCAACTATTAAATAAGCACCGCTTTTTAAATGCACTGTTTTTCCGAACAGTGATTTAATTTGCTTTTCAATTCCGAAATGATCGAAGATTGGAACTTTACCCGAATACGTTTTTAAAATTTCCGCCTGATCGGGTGCAGATTTTTCCAAATAACCTTTTATCTCTCCCGCAATTTGCGAATCGTTAATGTGAACGGCAGAAAATTTTTCGTTGAGAATATCGCGCAA
>DATFTU010000513.1:0-3563 GCA_035261565.1 Bacteroidia bacterium | reverse complement strand
ACAATCGGGCAAACCCACTTTATCTACCACCCACGAGTGATAACGCCCCACCTTATATTCTTTTGGACAATCTTTAAATAACACATCATCACCAATTAATTTAACCGGCGTTGCCACACCATGATGCACATTATCCAGGTTTTTTAACCGCGCCCCAAACGATTCTCCTATAGCCTGCAAACCCAAACAAATTCCCAGTATATCTTTGGTGGGCGCGTAGGTTTTTATGACTTCTAATAAAGAGCCTGCTTCGCTCGGCAAGCCCGGGCCGGGCGATAATAAAATTTTATCGTACACGTTTATTTGCTGTAAAGCAATTTTATCGTTCCTAAACACATCTATATTGTTATCGCACACCTTCTCTAATAAGTGCACTAAGTTGTAGGTAAAGCTGTCGTAATTATCAAATACCAGTATTTTCATATCAAATTATTTTTCTTGGGTTATTAAATTACACGAAGCAAGTTCAATAGCTTTTTTTAAAACGCTCGTTTTGTTATAAACTTCCATTAATTCATTTTTATTAACCGATGAATTTACAATACCTGCGCCCGCCCTGTAATATAACGTGTTGTTTTTACTTAAAAAAGAGCGTATGATAATGGCATGGTTTAGCGAGCCATCCAATCCAATTAAACCAACAGCACCTCCGTAAAAACTACGGGCTGTTTTTTCGTATGTATCAATTAACTGCATGGCTCTATGTTTGGGCGAACCCGATAAAGTTCCGGCAGGAAAAGAATCGCAAAATATAGTAAAGGCCGATGTTTTTTCTTTAAGCACACCCGTTACTTTAGATACCAAATGTATAACATGCGAAAATATTTGTGCTTCTTTTAATGTTTCCACTTTCACATCATTACAATGCCTGCTAAGGTCGTTGCGGGCTAAATCAACCAGCATCATGTGCTCGGCGTTTTCTTTCTTATCCTGCTGCAATCTTTCTATGGCTTTTAAATCTTCCGTATCATTTTCAGTGCGCTTATAGGTGCCTGCTATGGGGTGTATTTCAGCTTTGTTTTGTTGCATCACCAACTGGGCTTCGGGCGATGAGCCAAATAATTTAAAATTACCATAATCAAAATAAAATAGATAAGGCGAGGGGTTTATTCTGCGTAACTGACGATACACATTAAACTCATCCCCTTTAAAAACCATACTAAACCTGCGAGATAATACCAACTGAAATACATCGCCTCGCTTGCAATGATGTTTGGCTTTTTTAACCATTTCTAAATAAGTGGCATCTGTATTGTCGGATTGTTCTTTTCCAATAGCCTCAAATGTATATTCGGCAATAGTTTTATTGGCAAGCAGGTTTTCAATTTCGGTTAGTTGTTGGTTTAATTCATTTTTAGTTATGGCGTTGCAAGTAATTTCTACTTCATCATTAAAATGATTAATAACAATAACGTTTTTATATAACGAGTATATGGCAAGCGGTATTTCTGTTTCGGCTGATTGTTGTTTCAGGCTGATGTCTTCCATCAGTTCAACGGCTTCGTACGAAGTATAACCAAATACCGACTGATTGTTTTTTTCTACATCAAAACTCTCTAAAAACAATTTCATTTCTGTGCTTAGCGATTTTGCGGCAGGCCTTGCTTCAATGCCTTGTTTATTTTTAATAAGCACCTTGTTGCGCTCAATAATAATACTGGTTAAAGGCTCAAAACAAATAAACGATTTGCTGTTTTTGCCCCAATGGTAATCTGAGCTTTCCAACAACAAAGGGTTGCTATATTTATCTCGTATTTTTAAATAAATACCAACTGGCGTAAGCAGGTCTCCACTTAGTTTTTTATGGGTACTATATATTTTTATTTTTTTCATTCTTTACATATATTAAAACAAAAAGCCCGTTGTTTTGTGAACAACGGGCTTTGAAATTTATATCCTGACTTATATAATAAATTTAGCTGTTCACAATATCTATTGTGAACCACCACCAATTATTATTTAAGATTTGATTTTTCATAACTATGCAGCAAATATAACTATTATTTTAATATAAAGGTTTTTTTTGATGTTTATGCTAAGTTTTTAACTTTCTAAAAATTCGATATATGGTGCCCATAAGGTACGAGAAGCGAGCTAAATGCTTGTTTTTTATTTGCTTTGGCGGAGAATGGCTGTGTTTTATCTTTATAAAAAACGCATTATAAAACGCTTAAGTATTTTAAATGTTTTCATCTTAGATTAATACGAAAATTATAGAGTTATATAAAATTGAAACTACCGTTTAATTTTAAAAGGCATCCGTTTAAAAAGAAATTGCCGCCGAAAAAAAAGTATTTTCATTTATAAGATTCTGACATATTAACTTAGAGCAAAATGAAAACTATGAAAACAACAATACTAAATCCTGAAAAAAACCATTTACCTAAAGTTAAATATGTATGGGCCATTCTTCTATTCTTTATAACGGTAAAATATACAGCCCAAAATTTGCTTCATTGCCGTAATACAAGTTATTACACCTATATTTTTACTATTGATAATAAACTGGCTAAAAACATTTATGATATTGATGGTTGGGAAACCATAACAGAGAAAAATCTTGTATTGCCTATCGACTCTTTCTTGTCTGATAGCGGGTATAAAAAACAACTTCCTGTTGGGCACTATGTGTTTGTTAATGCTTTTAATAACAATTTACATTATGAGTTAAAATCTATAAATAGTATTGATGCGTATTTATATGCCGATAGAAAACGCATTTTATTTTTTCCTTACAATAAAAATGATTTGAGCCCTATAACTAACGCAACAGTACAATTAAACAAACACAAAGCCACTTTTGATAAAAAAACAAACGCCTATAAATTAAAAAAAACGAAAGAAGGTTTTATTACCGTTGCCCTAAATAATGAACAAGCGTATTATTCAATAGAGAAGAACGAGAATTGGGACGAAAACCGTTCTCCTTTTAAATATAAACTTAAAGGCCTTTTTCGTAGGAAATATTATAGAAGTAAATATAATGATTCAAACAATGGTTATATAGCCTTTAACAAACCCAAGTATTTACCAAAAGATACTGTAAAATTTAAAGCTTTAGTATTAACTAAAAAAGGTAAATATTATACTGATAGTGTAGATGTAAGGCTTACAAAAGGCTATTATGGCACACCTCAATACCTTACTACACTTGCACCTGTTAGCCCGGGGGCATATGTTTATCAGTTTGTTTTAGGCGATTCATTAAGTTTAAACGAAAGGTACATGATAGAAATAGTTAACACCAAAACCGGCAAGCTACTAATTAACACAAACGATTTTTTGTTAGAAGATTATCAGCTAAACCAAACAAGCTATTACATAAAAAATGATAAAGAAAATTATGCCAAAGGCGAGCCGGTAACTTTTTTTGCTTCAGGTAAAGATGCCAATGGATTAAACTTATTAGATACCCGTGTTGAATTAAAATTAAAAACAGATTATGTACAAACATACAGAGCCAATGAAGTATTTGTACCTGATGTTTTATGGCAAAGTACACAAAACCTTGACCCACTGGGCGAAACAAAAATTGTAGTGCCTGATAGTGTTTTCCCTGCTGC
>DATFTU010000512.1:0-5951 GCA_035261565.1 Bacteroidia bacterium | reverse complement strand
AACCTTTTAAAGGAGTTTTTAAAACTTAACCCCAATAACGCGGCCGGCAATTACGAACTTGGCAATTTATACCGTTATACCGGCAGATATGACGAAGCATTAAAATGCGCAAAAATTGCAGCACTTGCTGATAGTAAAAACGAATGGTATAACATATTGTATATTGAGTGTTTGCACAATAAACATTTATATATGGAAGCAGCAGCCCGTTACGAAGTGTTGCTAAAAAACTATCCTTACCGGCCCGATTTTTATCAGGGCTTAGCAGGAGAATATATATACGCTAACAAACCCGATAAAGCCATACAAGCTTATACACGTTTACAAAAAAACACGGGTCCCGATGATGATATAGCATTACAAAAAGTAAAAATATTTACACAGCTAAAAAAATGGGCCGAGGCTGAGGCCGAACTGAAAAATTTAATTAATGCTAACCCAAAAGAATCGCGTTACTATACGTATTTAGCTGATTTATATCAGCAAGAAGGCCAGCCTCAAAAAGCGTTAGATACGTATAAGGATGTTTTAAAAAACGATTCGTTAAATCCATATGTACACCTGGCAACTGCCGATTATTACAGGCAACAACATAAGGAGGAAGACTTTTATAAAGAATTAAAAAAAGCTTTTGTTAGCGATGATTTGGATATTGATAGTAAAATAAAAATCTTAATGTCGTATTACAATGTTACCGAGCAAGCCGGTAAGTTATTACCACAGGCTTATGAGTTATGCGCTTTGTTGATAAAGCAATATCCGGATAACCCGAAATCACATAGTATGTATGCCGATTTTTTATACCGCGATAAAAAAACAAAAGAAGCCATTGTTGAATTAAAAAAAACACTGGAGTTTGATAAAAGTAAATACCAAATATGGAATCAGTTATTGGTTTGTGAAAGCGAAATAAGCTCGTTTGATAGTTTAGCTAAACACAGTGCAGAAGCCATGGATTTGTTCCCCGACCAGGCAGTGCCTTATTATTTAAACGGTGTTGCTTACATACGCTTAAAACAATATAAAAAAGCCATTCAGCCATTAAAAGAAGGGAAACAATTTGTTTTTGAAAACACTCCTTTAGAAGTAGAATTTTACTCAAACTTGGGAGATGCTTATAATGCACTAAAAGAATACGACAAATCTGATAAAGAGTATGAAAATGCTTTAAAACTTGACCCCAATAACGCCTCTATATTAAATAACTATGCGTATTATCTTTCGCTTAGAAAAGAGAATTTAGAAAAAGCAGAAAAAATGTCGAAGCACTCACTGGAACTTGCGCCCAATAGCATTTCGTATATTGACACCTACGGCTGGATTTTATACCAGCAACAAAAATACGAAGAGGCAAAAAAATATTTAGAAAAAGCGTTTGACCGGGGTGGCTTTAACCGCCCTGCCATTGTTGAACATTACGGCGATGTAATGTTTAAATTAAACGATATTGATAAAGCCGTAGAAAACTGGAAAAAAGCCCGCGAGCTTGGCAACAAATCAGATTTGTTGCAGAAAAAAATTACCGATAAAAAATTGTACGAAGAATAATGCCCTTTTTAAAATATATACCTGTTTCTGTTTTTTTGCTACTGGCATTAGCCACAACCTCGTGTAAAAGCAAAAAAAATATTGCCAAGCAAGATATACCTGCCATTGATACAACTGTTGAAAAATGCCGCATGGATTTTAAAACCGGCAAAGCACTTAGCAAGCGTATGTATGATAGCGAGTTGGATTTTATGTATGCATCGGCAAAATTTAGCTGCGAATTAACAATAGATAGTGAAGAACATTCGTTTAACGTATCGGTAAGATGCCGTAAAGACAGCGTAATTTGGTTATCCATATCAAAGTTAGGTATTGATGCGGCACGTGTACTGATAACAAAAGATAGCGTAAAATTTACGATGGGGCTGACTGAAAAAAAATATTTTGTGGGTGATTTTTCGTATATCAATCAAATGTTGCATGCCGATTTAGATTATGATATGTTGCAAGCCTTATTATTTGGCAACAGTGCCGCTTTTTATAATGATGATGATAAATTAAAATCGGGCCGTGATAAAAATACCTGCCAGTATTTTTTAAGTACCGAACGAAAAAAGCACGCAAAAAGAATTGCCAATGGAACGGAAACCCCCAGCGATTCGTACCAAACTATGTGGTTAGACCCCACCACATTTAAAATACTAACCCTTGAGTTTGATGATGTAAAAACAAAACGAAAGTTTAACGCATCTTACAACAACTTTAAACCGGTTGATAAATATATGGCTCCGTTTAAATTAGTATACACCATTACGGCTGAAAAAAATATTAAAGCCGATATTGATTATAGTCGCATTAGTATAAACGAGCAACAAAGTTTCCCGTTTAAAATACCTGCCAGCTATGAGCGCATTCAGTTTAAACAATAAACTTGCCATACTATTCCTGTCGTTTGTGTTGTTTATAACCTACACACCGCAAAGCTTTGCCCAAAAAGGAAATAAAAAAGATTTAGAAACCAAAAAGAAAAAACTTAAAGAAGAAATAAACACCATTAACGATTTATTGCACGAAACCAAAAGCAGCAAAAAACTATCGATGAACCAGGTGGCTATTTTAAACAAAAAAATATCGGTACGCGAAGAATTAATACAAACCATTAACTACGAAATACACCTTATTAATAAGCAGATAAACGAAAACCAAACAGCTATAAAAAACCTGAATGCCACATTGGATAAGCTAAAGAAAGATTATGCCGCCATGATTTATTTTGATTACCGCAACAGCGATGCCTATAGCAAGCTGATGTTTTTATTTGCGGCAGATAGTTTTAACCAGGCCTATCAGCAATATAAATATACCCAGCAAATTGCCGAGTACCGCCGGAAAAAAGCAGCCGAAATAACCGATACACAAAACGAAATAACAAAAAAGAATACCGAACTAAACAGCAAAAAAGAAGAAAAAAAACAACTGTTAGGGTCTGAAGAATTGGAAAAACTAAACCTGGCTAAAGAAAAAGACGATCAGGAAAATACCTTGTCAAGCCTTCAGCAAACCGAAAAACAATTAAAAGGCGAACTGGATAAAAAGAAAAGTGA
Source organism: Bacteroidia bacterium (assembly GCA_035261565.1). Lineage (GTDB taxonomy): Bacteria > Bacteroidota > Bacteroidia > B-17B0 > Aurantibacillaceae > PALSA-968. The sequence goes on along the minus strand of DATFTU010000512.1, from coordinate 2,859 downwards.
GATTGAAAACTTAAATGCCGCCATTAAAAAATTAATTCAGGAAGAAATAAAACGCCAGCAAGATGAAGAAAGAAAACATGCCTTAGCCCTTGCTAAAAAGAAAGAAGAGCGTGCCAATAAAGCTAAGGAAAAAAAGACAAAACCTTCGGCTAAAAAAACAGAAGAAGAAAAAAAGGCCGATGCGAAAGAAGCAGCAGCAGAGATGGCGGAAACCAAAGAAGCTGAACAACTATCGTCGGATTTTTCGGCTAATAAAGGCAAGCTGCCCTGGCCTGTTGCTAAAGGGGTTATAACCATTGGCTTTGGCGAGCAGGAACACCCTACTATTAAAGGCTTTATGATAAATAATAACGGAGTTGAAATTTCGGCCGCTAAAGGGCAAAATGCCCGTGCCGTTTTTGAGGGCATAGTTACAGGTGTTACCACGGTGCCGGGTATTGGCAAAATTGTAATTATAAGGCACGGCGATTATTTAAGTGTTTACTCAAATCTGGAAGAGGTACTGGTAAAATCGGGAGATAAAATTGCTTTAAAACAAAACATTGGCACCATTGCTTTTAATGATGACGAAAACCGAAACGTTATTAATTTCCAGATTTGGAAAGGGCAAAAAATACTTAACCCCGAAGAGTGGTTGTATAAATAATCGTCGCCCTTGTTTGCAAACTCAACAAAACACCACCTCCTCCACACGTTATGCTGAATTTAGTTCAGCATCTAATGGAGATTCTAAAACAAGTTCAGGATGACAAAGTCGTTTGTTATACAGAAGGAGGTACGACTGAGAAATCTTTATTTTGACGCAGAACCAATTTGTGTACCTAAAATCCAATCCCAAATACAGATTTCTCCCTATTGGTCGAAATGGCAAACAGGAACATAAAAATTAATTTCAATTATTTATTATTCGAAAATAAGAAAGCCGTTATTGTTATAACGGCTTTCTTATTTTATAAGTTATGTTTGATTACTGCTTAATAATTTTTGACTGGTAAACTACACCGTTGTTTTTCAAAACCCGTATTTGATATACTCCATCAACCAGTGTACTTAAATTTAATTGTTGTACACTATTTTGCAATGCTTGCGTATAAACCTTTTGGCCTATAACACTGTAAACCTCGATGCGGGCATTTTCGTAATCGCTCATTTGTAAATTAACCATACCGTTATTCGGGTTTGGGTAAACTGCTATTTGGTACATGTTACCCAATGTTTGTTTTATACCGGTTGGCGACGATGAACATAACCCAATGTTTGTAGAATCAACACAATAATTGTTATCGGTACTTACCGGGTTAGCTGCTGTAATGGTTGTGGTAAGAATAGTAACCATACCAAAGTTTGGTATATCTACATAAATGCTATAACTGCCTGTATCTATACCGGTAAACTGATACGCCCCGGTACTATCGGCTGTTGTTCTGGCCGAGCAGCCACCTCCCGGGTTTTTACCCAGCTTAACATCAATACCTTTTAAGGGTGCACCCATAGTTTGGTTATGCCCACCATTAGCATTTAAACGCGATAATGCTCCAAAAGTACTATCGGTTGTAATAGTTCCGCTAATAACACCCGCGCCGGTTAAAGCTGGTAACTCAATAATAGTTATATCATGCCCTGGGTCGTTTGCACCCGTACAGCCTGTGTGTGAAATTGTAGTAGCTGAACTCCATAAATAAGCAGGTGTGGCTGATGTACTATAGTATGTAGCAATAGAACCCGGATAATAGTTTGTATCGGCCACTGCCTTTAAATAATAATTACCTGCAGCGAATTGCGGAAAAGTAAAGGCACCTGAACCATTTAGCGCAACAAATGTACCGTTTGCTAAAAGTCCGCTAGTATCAATAGATATAGTACCAGTTTGTGCCGTGTATATATATACAACACCATGTGCTAATGGGTGTGGGCCCGAAATGGTTGTAGTATCATAAACCGTTCCGCTTAAATCATTAAACGGAGTAATGGTTATTGTAGCCGTTGTTGTGTTTATACAGAAATTAGCATCGGTTCCTGTAACAGAATAAACAGTTGTTACAGATGGGTTTTCTACAATAGATGGCACGTTATCTCCTGTACTCCAACTGTAGTTTAAAGCTCCTGATGCATTTAAAGTGGTTGTATAACCAGGGCAAGTAGTAGCACTGTTTACTGTAATAACAGGTAAAGCATTTACTGTTATAGTTGTAGTTGCTGTAGTTGTACATCCGTTAGCATCGCTGGCAATAACAGAATAAGCCGTTGTTGTTGACGGGTTTCCTGTTACCGTACTGCCGGTTGAAGCACTTAACCCGCTTGAGGGTATCCAGTTATAATTTATGGCAGTACCTGAAGTGGCTGTTAATGTAGCTGTTTGCTGGCCCATACAAATTGATGCGCTATTTACACTAACACCTGGGTTTGCCATTACTGTTACTGATGTTGTTGCAACAGCCATACAGTTATTGGCATCGGTGCCGGTTACGGTGTAAATTGTTGTTACTGAAGGATAATCGGTTATGGTGGCTCCCTGAAAACTATTGCTCCATGTATATGTAGTTGCCCCGCCTGTTGCCGTTAAGGTTGTACTGGTACCCGCACAAACACTGGCCGGTGAAGCATTAGCCGTAATGGTTAGAGCCGGCGTTGATGACAATGAACTTATTTGAACAGAAGAGCAACCGTTATTATCAATAACAGTTAATGTATATGAACCACCTGATAAGTTTGTTATGTTAGTTGTGGCTGCACTATTACTCCATGAATATGTGTAAGGTGCAACACCTCCGCTAACTGTACTGGTAATTGACCCGTTTGATAAACCGCACGATGCATTAACCGGTGTTAATATAACAGATAAAAGAGGAGGCTCGGTAA
>DATFTU010000511.1:0-3071 GCA_035261565.1 Bacteroidia bacterium | reverse complement strand
GTTTTGCGGGCATCTCCGTATTTTTCTTTTACTTCAAGTAATTCGTCTTTAATAATTTTCATACGCAGCCCTGCATCTGCCAAAATTTCTTTTAGGTGCGCAATGTGTTTCATTAACTCGGCGTACTCTTCTTTTAATTTACCAATTTCTAATCCGGTAAGGGCGCGTAAACGCATATCTAAAATGGCACGTGACTGAATTTCAGATAGGCTGAATTTGCTCATCAACTCCTCACGGGCTAAATCAGGGCTTTCGCTTTCGCGGATAATTTTAATAACGGCATCAATGTTATTGATAGCAATTACCAAACCTTCTAAAATATGAGCACGTTTTTCGGCCTGAGCTAAATCGTATTTAGTACGGCGTACAACCACTTCATGCCTGAATTCTACAAAGTGATGAATTTGATCTCTCAGGTTCAGCATCATTGGGCGGCCATTTACCAACGCAATGTTATTTACTGAAAATGAGGTTTGTAGAGGCGAGTACTTATATAAGTTATTTAATACAACGTTTGATATTGCATCGCGTTTTAAATCGTACACAATGCGCATACCATCGCGGTCGCTTTCATCGCGTATGCCCGATATGCCTTCAATTTTTTTCTCTTCGCAAAGTTCCCACTGGCGCTTAATCATTTCAGCCTTGTTTAGCTGATACGGTATTTCGTTTACCACAATGCGCTCGCGGTCTTTAACGTTTTCTATAACGGCTTTAGCACGTAATACAATTCGTCCGCGGCCTGTTTCCAACGCATCTTTTACACCACCGTAACCATAAATAATACCGCCGGTAGGAAAATCAGGGGCTTTTACAAACTCCATCAAACCTTTTACATCAATATTATTGTTTTCAATATAAGCGCAGCAGGCATCAATAATTTCGGTTAAGTTATGTGGCGCCATATTGGTTGCCATACCCACCGCAATACCCGAAGCACCGTTAACTAACAAATTAGGAATACGAGAAGGCAATACAGTTGGCTCGGTTAACGAATCATCAAAGTTAGAGCGGAAATCAACCGTATCTTTTTCAATATCGTTCAACATTTCTTCGGCAATCTTTTTTAAGCGTGCCTCGGTATAACGCATAGCCGCAGGCGGGTCACCGTCTATCGAACCATAATTTCCTTGCCCGTCTACTAATGGGTACCGCAGGCTCCAGTCTTGTGCCATACGCACCATGGTATCGTAAACCGAACTATCGCCATGCGGGTGATACTTACCTAACACCTCGCCCACAATACGCGCCGATTTTTTATACGGACGGTTGTGCATAACGCCCAGCTCTAACATACCATATAATACACGGCGATGAACTGGTTTTAAACCATCACGCACATCGGGTAAAGCACGCGATACAATAACCGACATCGAATAATCGATGTAGGCGGTTTTCATTTCATCTTCAATGTTAATAGAAATAATTTTTTCTCCGTCTGCCATGTTCAGTTATAGTTATTTTAATTTTATTTAAGCTACAGAATGTCATGTTTTAAGCGTTTTGTCATATAGCAATAAAACTTAAAAATACGCGTTCTTTTATTACCCTGTTTATTTTTAACAGAGGTGTGAAAGTACCGAAAAATGAGGCAATTAGCACAACATACTTATCAACATTTGGGGCGTTTAAGGTGTTGAAAAATACTCATACCAAGCCCCTTTTTACCGCTTTTGAACATTACTTTTGAAACTGGCACAAAATCTGTAACTTAGTACTAACAAAATAGAGATAAATATATGGAAGCAAAATTTTCGCCCCGTGTAAAAGAAGTGATAAATCACAGCAGAGAGGAAGCACTACGTTTGGGGCACGATTATATTGGACTTGAGCACCTGATGCTTGGCATGATACGCGATGGCGATGGGCTTGGTTTAAAACTGCTAAAAAACATGAACGTTAACACCACCGAGTTGCGTAAAAGCATTGAGCAATCAATATCGGTACCAACACGCAAAGTAAGCAACTTAGCCAACATACCGCTTTTAAAACAAGCCGAGCGCGCATTAAAACTAACTTATTTAGAAGCCAAGCTTTTTAAAGCCAACGAAATTGGCACCGAGCATTTATTACTTTGCATTTTAAAAGATAACGATAACGTGGCTACAAAAGCTTTACTAAAATTTGGCGTTGATTATGATGCCTGCAAAGCCGAGCTTGAAGAGTACTTAAAAAACCCAACCAAAATGGAAGGTCCAACCCCATCAGACGATGATGATGATGCCGATGCAGGTGCCGGGTTTGGCGCACAAGGTGGTGGTGGCGCCCAGCAAAAGAAAGGCGACAGCAAAAGCAAAACGCCTGTGTTGGATAACTTTGGTCGCGATTTAACCAAAATGGCCGAAGACGGCAAGCTTGACCCTATTGTGGGCCGCGAGAAAGAAATTGAGCGTGTATCGCAAATATTATCGCGCCGTAAAAAAAACAACCCCATATTAATTGGTGAACCCGGTGTAGGTAAATCTGCCATTGCCGAAGGTTTAGCTTTACGCATTGTGCAACGCAAAGTATCGCGTGTATTGTTTGGCAAACGCGTTGTTACGTTAGATTTGGCATCGTTAGTGGCTGGCACAAAATACCGCGGCCAGTTTGAGGAGCGTATGAAAGCCGTTATGAACGAGCTTGAAAAATCGCCCGATGTTATCTTGTTTATAGATGAAATACACACTATTATAGGTGCAGGCGGTGCAAGTGGGTCGTTAGATGCCAGCAACATGTTTAAACCTGCTTTAGCCCGTGGCGAAATACAATGCATTGGTGCAACCACGTTAGATGAGTACCGTCAATACATCGAAAAAGATGGTGCCTTAGAGCGTCGTTTTCAAAAAGTATTAATTGAGCCTGCTACTATTGAAGAGAGTATACAAATACTACAAAACATTAAGCCTAAGTACGAAGAGCACCACAATGTAACCTATACCGATGAGGCTTTAAAAGCTTGCGTTACTTTAACACAACGTTACATTACCGACAGGCATTTACCTGATAAAGCTATTGATGCTTTAGATGAGGCAGGCTCTCGTGTGCACATCACTAACATTAATGTGCCTAAAAACGTGTTAGAGATTGAA
>DATFTU010000510.1:0-6268 GCA_035261565.1 Bacteroidia bacterium | reverse complement strand
CATACGGTTTGTAATAAACGTATTCATAACTGCTATACCAACCGAGCCGCCAAGTTGCCGAATCATATTGGTAAGTGAAATACCCGACGGCATTTCTTGCGGCTTTAAGCCTGATACCGCCTGGTTTATTAAAGGAACGGTTAACATGGCAGTGCCCAACCCTCTAAAAATATTTGGCCAAAAGAAAAATGAATTGCCTGCATTTAAATTTGCCTGCGAGCCTGTGTAGCCATGCAATATAAAAAACACAAAACCTAATACTACAAATACTACCGGAGGAACGCCGCCTTGTATACCCCTGCCAATAAATGGCATAACCAAAATAGCTACACCAGCTGCCGGTATAAGTCCTATACCGGTTTCAGTAGGCGTAAAGCCAAGTACGCGCTGTGCCAGTACCGGAAATATAAATACAGAAGAAAACATACCAAACCCAACCGTAAACGTTAATATATTACTTACGGCAAGGTTTCTGTTTTTTAAAACATGTAAATTAATTACCGGATTTTTTGCCCGCAACTCCCAAATAATAAACGTAGCCAAACCTATAAACGCGGTAATTGCCATGATTGTAATAGTTTTTGAGGCAAACCAATCATCAGTTTCTCCACGTTCTAAAAAATATTGTAAAGAGGCCACACCAATAATTAATGCTGATATACCGATGTAATCAATTTTTATAGCTTTTCTGTCAATCGATAATTCTTCCGGTTTTTTATCAATGAATGTATAAGCCAGTATTGCTGCTAAAATTCCTATAGGAATGTTGATATAAAATATCAGCGGCCACGAATAATTATCGATAATAACACCGCCCAATGTCGGGCCTATAGCAGGGCCTAATACAATGCCCATACCAAAAATAGCTGATGCCATGGGTCGTTTTTTTACTTCAAAAGCATCAAACAAAATACCTTGTGAAGTTGACAGTAAAGCCCCACCGCCTATACCTTGCAAAAAGCGCCACAATACAAGTGCTATTAAACTACTTGCCTGGCCACACATATAAGACGATATGGTAAATATTATGATAGATGTTAAGTAATAATTTTTTCTACCAAAATACCTGGCCAAAAACCCGGTCATAGGTATAATAATTACATTAGCAATAGCGTAGCCTGTTATAACCCACGATGTATCCTCAATTGTAGCACCTAAGTTTCCGCTAATTTGTGATAACGCAACATTTACAATAGAGGTATCAATTAACTCCATTATAGCCGCAGCAATTACAGTTACCACTATAATGGCTCTTTTTAAACCCGTAGGACCCGTATGGATTTCGGTATTGCTCATTTTTATTTTTCAGCTTCAACTGTAACACTTAAACCGGCACGCAGCATATCTTTATACTGTGCCTGATTTTCAATTACAATTTTTACAGGAACACGTTGCGTTACTTTTACAAAGTTGCCCGTTGCGTTATCAGGAGGCAATAAAGAAAATTTAGCGCCTGTAGCTTCACTTAACGATGCAATGGTACCTTTAATAGTTACATCAGGAAAACCATCTACATAAACATCAACAGTTTTACCCTCTTTTAAATGTTCTATTTGTGTTTCTTTAAAGTTGGCTACAATCCAAAAATCGGTAGTATTTACAATAGTAAAAAGTGTTTGTCCTGCTTGCACAAATTGCCCTTTTTCTAAATTAAGCTTACCGGTTTTACCTGTTGCCTGCGCATAAATTTTAGTATAACTCAATTTAAGATTAGCAGCATCTAATACTGCTTTACGTGTGTTTATAACAGCTTCAGCTTTTTTAATAGAAGCAGTTGCTGTAGCAATTTGTGCTGATGCTAAGCTAATTTGATCGTTATTGGCATCAAACTGTTTTTGTTGTGTTTCAACATTTGATTTAGAATCATCCAGTTGTTTTTTAGTAATTGAATTATCATTAAATAAAGCCTGGTCCCTTTTTAAATCATTAACCGCTTTATCCATGCGCGTTTTTTGAACGGTTGAATTTGCCTCGGCCACCTTAGCACTCATTTGTGCGTTTACTAACTGTGCCTTAGCAGTCTCTAAATCAGCTTCAGCCTGCGCTAAATCAGCTTCGGCTTGTGCTTTGGCAATGGTATATTCTTTATCATCAATTTTTAAAAGCAAATCGCCTTGCTTAACCATATTGTAGTCGTTTAAAGGCAAACTATCAATATATCCGGCTACGCGAGCTATAACGGGCATACTATAACACTCAACACTTGCATTATCGGTACTTTCGTGTTTTAAGGCATGCCACACACTTTTTATTCCGAAAAAAGCTGCCACAGCAACCCCTGCCATTAACACATATATAACAGGACTTTTCTTTTTCTTGCCTTGAGTATTTTCTTGCTCCATAAAACAGATTTTTAAATTATCGCACAAAGGTAAAGCAACTTTACTAAATAGTCAAGTTAATTTACTATTATTTTTTTAGTACATTTGCCGAAGAGGTATTTTATAATGAAAAATTTAGATAAGGAGCTACAAAAAACTGACGCATTAAGTAAGCATAGCTGGGGTAAAGCTGTAAATAAGCTAAAAAAATACTTTGACACCTGGGTTAGTGAGCAATTGGCGTCAAAAAATATTGATGATTTTAAACTGGCCTATATGCCTTTAATAATGAATATTGATGTAGATGGTGTTACCAATACCGACCTTGCCAAGCGCGCAGGCATTACTAAACAAGGCATGAGCCAGGTGGTACAAGAGCTTGAAGAAAAAAAATATATTAAAATACAAACCAACCCAAAAGACAAGCGCAGTTCTATTATTTTTTTAACTGATAAGGGTAAAGAGTTTATTTTAACTTGTCGTAATCGTCATAAAGATCTGCACGCCGATCTTCAAAAACTTTTAGGTAAGAAAAAATTTGACATGGTGCTTGATGCCATGTTTGAAGTAGTTAAATATCACGAAGAAGAAAACGAAAAAAATCAGTGAGCAGAAGCTAAACCACATCGTCAAACAAGCTGGTTTGTGCATTGTGCTTGTTAAAAAAAGCATTTGTATTCAGGTATAGTTTTTCAGGTTCTCCCATAAATTTTTTAACCGAAATATGAAATAGCTTTTTTATACTCTCGGCTATATTGCCTTCTCCGCTCATTCGTTTACCGGGCCTAAAATCGCTAACCTGCCCACCATGGCAATCGCTAATTTGGTTCCAAACTTTTTGTGCCCTATCGGGGTAATTTTTTTCTAACCAGTCTTTAAACACAGCTCCAATAGGCCCGTTTAAACGCACAATGGTGTAACCTGCCCGCTTTGCGCCATGCTCTGCAGCTGTTTTAATTACATTAGGTATATCGTGCGATGTTATGCCCGGTATAATGGGTGCCACCATAATGCCAACCGGTATGCCTGCTTTACTTAACGTTTCTAAAGCTTTAAACCTTTGTTTGTAAGTGGTAGTACGCGGCTCGAGTTGTAAACGCACTTTTTCATCGGTTGATGTTATGGTTATCATTACATGTACCAAATTATGCTTAGCAAGCTCTTGCAGTAAATCTATATCACGGGTAATTAAACTATTTTTGGTAATCATGCTTACAGGGTGTTTGTATTTTAATACGGTTTCTAAAACCCCGCGCGTTAGCTTTAGTTTTTTTTCGATAGGCTGATAACAATCTGTATTACCCGAAAGCATAATAGGCAAAGGCTCCCAGCCTTTTTTAGAGAATTGTTTTTCTAATGCCTCCGTAATATTTTGTTTTACTAAAATTTTCTGTTCAAAATCCAACCCCGCACTATACCCCCAATACTCATGTGTAGCGCGTGCATAACAATACAGGCAACCATGCTCACAGCCCTGGTACGGGTTCATAGAGTATATCTGCCCCATATCCAAGCTATCCACTTTATTTATAAATGTTTTAGGATAGGTTGGTATATATTGTGTCTTCCCTCCCAGCCCGGCTTCTTCATCAATTCCTTCAATATGAAATGCGCCCACTTCATGTTTTTCAAAGCGGTTATGGGTATTTATTTGCGCTCCCCGCCCTTTTAAATAGTTATCATCTGCAGCATCTGCCATAGCATAAATTTACAACGCAAAAAAATGCATGGCTTAACTGTTTAAAACTAAATTTTTTCTTTATTTACAAGGCCTGTAAGAACACTCTTGTACAAATTAAAATAAAAAAGCCCGCATCTTATCCAGATGCGGGCTTTTTTACAACCTGTAAGAAATTATTTTTTCTCTTCAGTAGATTTTGTTTCTCCTGCTTTTTTGTCTTTACAGCAAGATTTACCATCTTTTTTGCATTCTTTACTGCAAGATTTTTTGTTTTTGTCATCACCTTTTTTGTCATCGCCAAAAGTTGAAGCCGACATAGAAGTTGCTCCTACAAAAGAAGCTAACATTAGAGTTAAAAATATTTTTTTCATTTTAATTTTTTTTAATTGTTATAGCAAATATAAGTTATTTCTTAATTGATTTTCTGTTAAAAACTACCAAACTTCAGCACGCTTATCAGCCGAACGGAACATTTTATTCCCTTCTTTTACATTAAAAGCTTCATAAAACTCTTTCATGTTAGAAAGCGGGCCCAATACCCTGAAGTTACCTGGGCTATGTGGGTTTGTAGCAATCATTTGTTTTAAAGCTGCATCGCGCGATAAGGTTTTCCAGCCTTGTGCCCAGGCAATAAAGAAGCGTTGCTCGCCTGTAAAGCCATCAATTACCGGAGATTTTGCTCCTTTTAATGAGCGTTTATAAGCATAATAACTCATAGTTAAACCGCCTAAATCGGCAATATTTTCACCTAAGGTTAATTGTCCGTTTACATGCAATGTATCAATAGCCACATACGCATTAAACTGGTCGCGAATTAAACCGGTACGGCTTTCAAAGTTTTTCATATCATCTGCTGTCCACCAATCCTTTAAATTTCCGTCAGCATCGTATTTTGCACCTTGGTCATCAAAACCGTGTGTTAGCTCATGGCCAATAACAGCGCCCATTACGCCATAATTTGCAGCATCGTCGGCCGTAACATCAAAAAACGGTGGTTGCATAATACCTGCCGGGAAAACAATTTCGTTATAGCTTGGGTTGTAATAAGCGTTTACTGTTGGAGGCGACATGCCCCACTCCGTTTTATCAACCGGCTTACCAATTTTATCGGTCATACGTTTATATTCGTAGTAGTTAGAACGTAATACGTTCGCTAAGTACGAATCGTTTTTTATTTCTACACTCGAGTAATCTTTCCATTTATCAGGGAAACCAAGCTTACGGATAATTTTAGCCAGTTTTTCCTGAGCTTTTGCTTTGGTCGTATCACTCATCCAGGTACGTGTGTTGATACGCTCTTTAAACGCAGCAAATAAATTATCAACCATCTCGTTTACTTTCTTTTTAGAAGTGGCATCAAAATATTTATCTACAAATAATTTACCCAACGCTTCTCCCATATTTCCGTCAATAGTACCTGATACGCGTTTCCAGCGAGGCCTCATTTCTTTAGCGCCTTGCATGGTTGTACCGTAAAAAGCAAAATTTTCTTTTACAAAAGCATTACTTAAAAACGGTGCTGTTTGGTGCGCAACCAACCAACGTAAATACGTTTTCCAATCCTCTAAAGAAACTGTATTTATTAGTTGATTCAGTTTATCGTAATAGTTAGTTTGTCTAACAATTACATCTTTAAATGCGGATGTAACACCTGTAGCAACTAAGTAAGTTTCAAAATCCAAGTTAGCTTCTTTCTTAAAAAAATCGGCTTTGGTAGATTTGTTATATTGTTTTTCCGGATCGCGTAATTCTATGCGCCCCATTGAGCCATCAGCCAACTGGCTTTCGACAGTAAAAACAATTTCAGCATTTTTAGTTGCTGCATCAGCTTTATCGCCTAACAGAGAAAACATATTTTCAATATGTTTTTTATATGCAGTTCTTATATCTTTAAATTTCTCTTCGGTATAGTACATTTTATCCGGTAAGCCTAAACGGCTTTGCGCAAAATAAACGGCATTATCGTTACTGCTTTTTTCATCGGCATCAACAGCAAAAACAAATACGCCACTAATTTGTTTAGCATGTAATTGCCCCAGTGTTTTAAATAAATCTTTTTTACTTGAAATTTTACTTACATCGGTTAGTAAAGGAATAATTGGGGCAAAACCTTCCTTTTCAAGTTTTACTGTATCCATGCCCGACCGGTAAAAATCACCGATTTTTTGGGTATTACTGCCCGGTTTAGCCATTTTATCGGCAGCACATTCTTCTAATATTTTTTTAAGATTATCATCATTGCGATACATAATTTCGCCAAAGCTGC
>DATFTU010000509.1:0-2499 GCA_035261565.1 Bacteroidia bacterium | reverse complement strand
GCCTGCAAAGGTTAAGCGTTTAAATACCTTAGGTAAAATTGGACGATATAAATTATAATGAAAAAATGTTTTGTTGAAATTATACTGCGAGCCTAATGTAACAAGAGATACTTCGTTGGTAAGTTCAGCAAAGGAACCTTTACTGGGGTCGGTTTCTAAATCGCGTGTATCATAAATTAAACCTACCTGCACAAAGGATACAATATTTTGGCCTACGCCTTTTATTTTATTGGCATGGGCATCCTGCATTAATAACGAACTATCGTTTAAGGGTGTTGAAAGGTTTACACTGGCAATTTCATAACCAATAAGTGCCCGCAGCCGGCCCTGGTAAAAAGAACGCTCCATACTGATGTTTAGTACGGCTTCTTTTTTGGTGTATGTATTATAATAATTTTTGGTGCCCGTTAAATTTTTTTCGTAATCGCTGTAAGAAGCATTATTTACCAAAGGGTTTATTGGGTTGTTGTTTGGGTAATAGCTAAGGGGTTTCAAGCTGTTTTCATCAATACCAAAATACAGGAGGTTAGGGTTAACCTCGTATGCGGCTTCGGCACGTAACCGCCACCTGGTGTTAAAAATATATGGTACATCTAAACCCATATTAATTTCTTGCTGTGCTTTAGTGGTGATAAAGAGCGCTAAATTTAATTCGGCACGGTAAGGTGTGTACTCAAAAAACGGGTCCGTTTTTTTTCCGTTAAAAAATAAAGAGCCCTCGGCACCCGCGCCAAAACCGTTAATGGGGTCAGAACTTAAATCGGGCACACCGGTAACATATATGCCTTCTTTTTTTTCGGCCAGCTCATCATCAGGCAAGCGTTTTTCTTTAGCAATGGCAAAGGGTAGTTTACTTATTTTTGCCGAATCTCTTTTCAGCTCGCCGGCTGTTTGCGCTTTTAGCACCACGGTTACCGGGAAAAATAAAATAATAGAAAGAATTATATTTTTTTGTTTAAAAAATTTCATTTTACGTGTGGCTAAAATTATAAATAAAACAAGTACTGCTTATTAAATAAGCAGTACTTGTGTGTAAAAAAAGCAAATTAATCTTTACCTTCTTTTTTTGTGACGGTTTCTTTTTTCAATAGTTTGCCATCGGCCGAAAATTGAACTTCGAACTTTTGCTTACCCTGCTCTATCTCCATTTCGTAAACGACGGTGTTGTTGGCAAGGGTTACCTTTTCGGTTTCTTCTAACTCGGCTTTAGGAAACTCTTTATCTACCGCTTGTTTTACGGCAGGGGGTAAATCGGTTTTTTTAATTTCCTGTTCGGTTTCGAGCCAGTTGCCTTCTTTATTATACTTGGCCGAGTATTCAACACCTGCGGTTTTAAAGTTTACTTCGTAATCGGTTTCCTCCATTTCCCACTCAACTTTGTTGGCTTGGGCAAATTGTTTTTTAAAAGTTGTTTGCACCGATGCCGGAACTTTATCGGCTTTTATTTTTTGTGCGTAAACTGTTGTTGCGCCTGTGCATAGTAATGCAGCGGCAAAAATGATTGCTTTCATATTAAAATGTTTTTTTTGATTATTATTTTTTTTGACTAAATAAATTGTTGCGCTGTGTTAGGCCAATTTATTTTTAGGCGGGTGGTAAACCGGTGAGGCGTGCACCCAATAATCTTTAAGCAGGTAAACAGAATTGTGGTTGTTTTGTTTTTCGGGCAGGGGCGTAAACTCATTGCCTACTAAATTAACCAGGGCAATGGGTGCCTGCGCGCATGGGCTATAAAAAGGAACTGATTTGGCTTCGTCTTCTTCTAAGGGTTCGTTTTTATCTTCGAAACCAAATTCTAAAAATTGCTCGTTAATAAAATCAATTACGTTAGTGGAATGGTTGGTGTGGCAAAAATCGGCATACAAGCGAGGTATTTGCTCGATATAAGCAAAATTGCCCTGCGGCAAAAATACTTGCCCCAGTGTGTAAAAGCTTAACCATAGTATAACAAAAAGTTTTTTCACCTGCATGTTTGCTTACACAAGTATACAACTACATTGTGTAGAAATTTTGTAGAGCTGCGTGAAAATTGGTTAAAAGAAATGTTGGTTTTTTTTTATTAAAACCTTATCTTATTTTTGCATCCATAACTATTAATGGATGAAAAAAAATTACCTATTGTTATTTATGACAGGTTTATTAAACCTGAATATTTTCTGCCAGACCACCGGCGGGGCTTTTGTAAATTACCCAATAACGGTAAACGGAACCAATGCTACTAACAATAATATATTAAAGCGCGGTGCGTTTGTTATTGATAATAACGGCAGCAAATGGATAGGTTTTAACCTTGGCGCATCAGTCTCTTTTCAGTTGGCGCGCTATAATGGTACACAGTGGGATACTTTCCCGGCATTTAATGCCTTATCGGCCACCAACAAAGTAAATGCTTTGGCGGTTGATGCCAATAATAATATATGGATTGGATCTAACTTAGGGCTTACCAAATACAATGGCTCAACATTTACCAATTATAACACATCTAATTCAGGCATTGTA
>DATFTU010000508.1:0-2360 GCA_035261565.1 Bacteroidia bacterium | reverse complement strand
TCAGCTTTTCGCATTTCAACAGCAATTTCAGCCTTTAATAAGTTGCCTTTTAAAATAATCTTATTCTTAAAAGGTTTGTTTTCTATATAATCTTTAACAGGCTTATAATCCTCCCCGTCTCCCACTATGGTAAATGTATATAAGGGATATTTTTCCGTTATTTTTTCAAAAGCTTTAATACAACGTAACGCACCTTTAAAATTATCTAACCTTCCTACAAATAATATATTGTTTATAGGTTCAGTATTAGTTTTTGCTTGAAATAAATCTGTATCAACCGGGTTATAGGTTACAATTATTTTTTTGGGATTAATACCACTGCTTAAAATCTCTTGCTTTAAATGATTGCTTACTGTAAGCACAGCATCTGCCCTTTGCATAATAAACTTTGTCCAACGCAGTTTCCAAAAATTATCCGATGTCATGGAAAATGGCCCCTGATGTTCAGTTATAATAAAAGGCACTTTTAGTCTTTTAGCTAATAAATAGCTAAGTGTACCACTTAAAATACTGCCATGCGAATGAATAATATTGGTATCGGTAAACTTTTTACCTATTTGATACCCCTTAATAAACCAAATTAAATACCCAAAGGGTTTTAATATAGCAGGTATTTTTTTTGAAGACACGCAGTAACGATGCGTAGTATAATTCTCATTCGTATCAACAGTAAGTCCTTGTTTGCCAGTTAATCGTAAAAACAAAACATCTATTCTACAATACTGTTTTACAGACTTTAAGTAATCTAAAATAAAAACACCCTGTACATCTCCTTCAAACTTAGGAAACAAGTCTGGTATAACTAACAGGTTTATTTTTTTATCAGAAGCCAATTTTATTGTTTCTTTTTAAACAAGTATGTATAATCACTACCAAACAATTGGTTTTTCGGATGTTTTGCATTACCAAAAAAACCGAAAGTAAGTTTGTATTTTTTTTCGTTACTAAATAGGTTAGAAAACCCTAAAAACGATTGATTATATCGGTAACTTTTCAGTAATTCAAAACCATTGCTCTCTAATTTTCCTTCTATAAATTTAGCCGGTACATTATTTAGTTTGTACGATTGTTTTCTAATCAAATTTTTAGCTCCTAAATACAAACGTATTAAGTAGCTATAAAAATGAGATGAATCGGTATTCTGTATAATAAGCAAGCCACCAGGCTTAAGTAGTATGCTTATTTTATTTAGTAATTGCTCAGGCGAATTTACATGTGCTAATAACCCTAAGCATATAATTAAATCATATGAGTTTTTTTCTAAATCAAGTTCAAAAAAATCAGCATTAACAGCTTCTGTTTTATGCAAGTATTGTTCTGGGATATTTTTTTTGGCGATGGCAACCATGTTCGACGATATGTCCAGCAAGTTTAATTTTTCAACCCTGTTTAATAAAGGAATTGATATTGCTCCTGTACCACATGGCATATCTAACACGTTATTAAAACTTACTCCTTCGGTAAAGGTTTCAACCGTTTCTTTTCGTATCTGTAAATTATAGTCGTATGTTAAATAGAGCCCGGTATTTTCAAAAAGCTCCTTCACCACCTTACTCTTGTCTGTCATTTTTGAAAAATTATTCTCTTTTAGCAATTAATTTTATGGGGTTACCGGCATAAATGCCATACTCTTCGGTAATCGTTTTTCTGGTAACCACCGAATTAGACCCAATAAAAACCCCTTTTGCAATTTTAGCCCCCATTAGTACTACACATCCTGCTGAAACACCTGCATCCTCACCAATTTCGATTTCTTCAGCAACACCTTCTTGTTTTCTGTAATATTCATTTTTAGCAAACTTATGGTTGCCATCTCTTACACTTACATTTTCGGCAAGTGCAGCCCACTTTTTAATTTTGATTTCTTTATTGCAGCTTATTAAAATGTTTTGATGAAAAAGCACATAATCCTCTAATATCACTTTCCCGTCTTTCGATAACTCAAAGGTGTTATTTCTCCCTAAGTCAACATAATCGCCAATAAATATATTTTTATTAGGAAAACCTTTAAAATAAGGAAAACCCGAACACTTTAGCCCCTTGCCCACTTTACATCCATGCAAAACAAGGTATAGCTTTAACAGCCTGCCTTTCCATCTTGAAGACAGGTTACGAAATACGGCCTCTATATAAGTTAGTAAAGAAATCATTTGCTTGCTTTCAAATGTATTATTTTTTTAATGAAAGTCTTTACGTAACATTTTATAGCCCTGAAAATAATTTTCTTATGATGTCCCGTTTGGTGCACCTTCATTATTTTATATCCCTCAATATTGCTGGCACATGAGCCACTCATGCCCCCTAACCTAAAGTTGGTTAGCGTTTCAGGTATATAATTAAAAGTGAAATTTTTCTTCAAA
>DATFTU010000507.1:0-2380 GCA_035261565.1 Bacteroidia bacterium | reverse complement strand
CGTTCCAGTTTTGTGTGGCTAATGGCAAACCTGATGATGCCACACCTAAACCACTAAAACCATACAAGGGCCCGTTTTGTCCGTTAACCGTGCCATAATCTTGTTGCGCAGATAGGTTAAGGTTTGGCAAATAATCTCTTTTGGTTTGTTGTAAAGATGCTTTTGTAGCATTTACATAATTTGTTTTTGCTTTAATTGTACCATAATTGGTAAGCCCTTTATTTAAAGCATCTTTTAAAGTTAACGTTTGTGTTTGCGAAACACCAATCGTATAAATAAAAGCCGATAAGACAAAAGCTAAATTTATTTTTTTCATACTTTCTGATAGTGAAAATTACTGAGTGAGAAGTACTACTTTTTCACACAACAAAGTTCAACAGAAAGTCAGTTTAAAAATTATTAATTTCAAACCATTAATTATGTAAATCAAATAATTTTAAAAATAGACGAAAAATAATTAAGCCTTAGTTCGCACCAACTTAGGTGTTTTTTTAGTTTGTTTTTTAAAGAAAATATTGAAGTTAGATGGGTGCTCAAAACCTAAACTATAAGCAATTTCAGCAATAGTATTATCAGTATGTTTTAATAAAGCCTGAGCCTCATTAGCTATTCGGGCAGATATAATCTCGGTAGTATTTTTGCCTGTAATTTCTTTTACAGCGCGGTTTAAATGGTTAACGTGTACTGATAGTTTATCGGCAAAATCGTGCGCAGTTTTAAGTTTTAGAGCTTGCTCGGTAGAGTCAACAGGAAATTGCCTTTCAAGCATTTCAATAAACATGGAAGTTATGCGCGATGAAGCATTTACATATTTATCTGCCGAAGAGTTTGAAGGCTGCATTTTATGGGCCTCATGAATTAAAAGGTGCAGGTAGTTATGCAGCACCTCGTACTTCTGCACGTAGTCTGTCTCCACCTCGTCAAGCATTTTTTGAAAGATAAAGCTAAGATCATCGGCTTGCTTTTTAGAAAGATGGTATACAGGATTAAGTGTTGTATTAAACAAAGCTGAGTTTCTGAAATTATTATCAGCCAAGGAGGGAGAAATAAAATGGTTGTTAAATAAACAAAAATAACCTTCCTGTTTTTCAGAAACAGACTCCCACAAGTGCGGTACAACAGGGTTATAAAATATTAAAGCTCTACCGGTTACATCAATAATTCTATCCTCGCAATGTAAACGCCCTGTTCCAATTACTAAAGCAACTTTATAAAAATCGTTTCTATGAATTTGCGTAAAGCGTTTGCAAAAAGAATCGCCACGCTTAAACACATTGAAGTGCCCCATTTGCGGCAAAATATGACATTGCTTAGCGGAATCTTTAGGCAGATAATCGCTATAAAATTGCTGCAAAGTAAGTGTTTGGCTCATTTTTTATATAATTATGATTTTCAAACACAAAAATATAAAAATTTTTGCTATTTATTGTTTTTTAATCTCTGTTTTCAAAAGAGTAGAATATCCTCTTGCAATAAGCCTTGTCTTATCAGCATCCATATTTCACATTGAGCGTTTATTATTTGCTTCTCTTTCTTTATACACAGTAGAAAACTATTGCGATTGTTACCACAAAGATATAGGCACTCACGTTGAAAACGAGCAAACCCATTGCGGTGTTTTCAATGCACAAACGCCTTTATATGATGCGGTAACAGTTAACAATCATGCGGCTGTTTTTCGCATTATTCTTTCCGTTTATCATGTACCAAAATTTCTCCTTATATCGTTGAAACTAATCTTAGTGTTTCATTTCCGAGGCCCTCTTACCTGTTAGTTCCTGTTTCAAACCATAAAAATTTAATGTAGTTTCGTGCTGTTTGGATCATATATAGCAGGTTAATTGAAGCCACCACTATTTATTCAATTTGTCAAGTACTTTTTGCAATTGCTTTTTCGGGCGCGTTTCTTCCATAACATCCATTATTTCACTATTGCTGGCGTCATTCTCGCAATACCATTCAAGATTATCTTTTAAATTCACTTTCATTTATTGCCCTTCTCTGTATCTATTTTACAAAAATCAATGTACTTACAACTTTTTTCCATGCCGCCATAGCAATTAATGTGTACCATACAGCCATCCTCTTTTTCATGATGATGAAATCTCATCATTTTCATTCTTTCCTTCTTTTTTTTGCTGCTAATGGTTAAAATGCCATTAGCAACATCCACTTTAAAATCGCTTCGCTTCATATAATTAAGCAAAAAAGTTACAGATACATAGATTATCAGTGGCTTTTTGTTTTTTGTTCATGGGGAAGAAAATAAATTGGCTACAACAAAAGTTGATTTGGCTACACGTATTTTTTATTTACGACGCACCTTTGTATCAATAAAAACCAAACAAATGAAAATTACACTTACAGGCTCATTAGGCCA